>CAYGYY010000232.1:0-1505 GCA_964354265.1 uncultured Actinomycetota bacterium | reverse complement strand
CTGTTCCAACCAGGCAGGAAATAGAACAGATGGCAGAATTCTTTAAAGATTAAGGGCGGTTTAAAGTATATGACAGGCAAGGAAAGAATAAAAACAGCTCTGGAGCATAAAGAAGCAGACCGGGTACCAAGTCTGGAGGTTGCTGCAGGAAATAAGCTTGCAAGCGCAGTGCTTGGTAGGCCAGCAAATATATTCTTTAGCGGTGATGCAATAAAGAATCTTATACTAATGAATATAGATGCAACCACTGCAAAAAGGAGGCAGTTTGCACGTCAGTCTTATATAGATCAGCTTGATTTTTTCAGTACTCTTGAAATCGATGCGGTACCTGCAATGCCTGGCGCTTATGTGCTCAATACTATTAATCCCTTTGGGCATTCCGGCTCAAATGATAATGAAGCAGCCACTATTGAGACATTGGAGCAAAACACCTGGAAAATAACTGATGAGCATGGCTTCTGGTCAGTGGTAAAATATGCGCCTGCATCTGACACTGCGGTAATATCAGACCATTGCCTTCGATATGATGGTGAAAAAAACTTAAAACGCCTGGTCAATATCTGGAAGAAAAAAGACTATACAAAATTGCCTGAGAGCTGGCAGATATCAGTTGATGAGATGAGATCCCTGAAGGGACATAAGGCTTATTCCAACCACTATATAATGGGCTATGCAGACATACTTCCGCCATTCCTTGAACCCTGGGCTGGCCTATTTTTAGAAATGGTTATAACCAATCCTTCGCTTGTATATGACTATATGGAGTTACAGGCACAGGGCTGGTACGCAGTTCTTGAGGCAGAATTATCTACAGGAATGCTAGACGGAATATTTGGAAGCATGGATTTTTGCTTTAAAAGTGGATGCCTTGTTTCCCCTAAGCACTTTAAAGAGCTTTTTGCCCCTGGACTAAAAAGAATAGTAGACCTTGTACATTCAAAAGGGTTAAAGTATATAAAGCATTGTGATGGAAATGTACTTGATATATTAGACATCATGATAGACTTCTGCGGTATAGATGCTATCCAGCCAATAGAGCCCACAGGTGATAAAGAAATGACCCTTTCCTGGCTTAAAAAGCACTATGGTAAAAAGGTTACTCTTTGTGGAAATATTGACTGTGGAAAGATGGTCAACTGGAGACCGCAAGAGATAGAAGAAGCAGTAAGGGAGGCCATAAATATTGCCGCTCCTGGTGGGGGGTATATAATATCTTCAAGCAATTCTCTTCATTCCGGGATACCTGCTGCAAATGCTTATGCTTATATGGAGGCAGTGCAAAAATGGGGCAAATACCCGATACAGCTGGCTTATAAATCGCAATAATTTTTTATCCAAAACTATTTAGGAGGGTAATTGGGGACTTACTTTAAATAGCCTCCCGGATATAATTGATTATGTTAATAGTTTTAATAATCTGATATATTTTAAGTGGGATTATTCTTCAGGGACTGATTCAAAAATAATAAATTTGTGAAAAGATAAATAATTTTAATTAAAGATTT
>CAYGYY010000231.1:0-1521 GCA_964354265.1 uncultured Actinomycetota bacterium | reverse complement strand
ATCCTGATACCGGCCAGGAATGAAGAGTCAAATATTAATAAGTTGCTTGTTTCTCTGATAAAGCAGGATTATAAAAACCTGGAAATTTTGGTTTTGGACGATAACTCGATAGATTCCACCGCTGCAGCAGTTAAACGAATGGCATTAAAAGATCCAAGGATAAAGCTTATTAATGGCGCAAAGCTAAAGGAGGGTTGGCTTGGAAAGTCCTGGGCATGTCACCAGCTTGCCTGTCGGGCCAGCGGCCAATATTTTATTTTTACAGATGCCGACACCCTTCATTTCCCTGAAACAGTTTCTAAGGCTCTGGCCGCTTTGGCGCAAAACAACCTTGATGGCCTTTCTGTATATCCCAGACAGATAATGGTCACATTTACAGAAAGGATGCTGGTATCCTTTATAGGAATGGGATTGTTCACAATGATGCCCCTGATACTTGTTAAAAAAACTAAGGGTAAATTCTTCAGTACGGGAATAGGCCAGTTTTTTATGTTTAAAAAAGAAGCATATTTTAAATCCGGCGGGCATGAATCTGTTAAAGCCGAAATACTTGAAGACGTACATCTGTCAAAAAGTATTAAAGCTGCGGGATTTTCTTATATGATATTTGACGGCAGCAGCAATATTTTCTGCAGGATGTATAAAGGTTTCAGGGAGACTGTCTCCGGTTTTTCAAAGTTTATATTTGCTGCATTTGATTATAATGGATTTATGGAAGCCATTGCGATCTCATTCTACTCTATACTTTTTTTGGTGCCGTTTATATTACTTCCTATAAGTATTATATTTGAATGGTCGAAAATTCTGGTTGTCCTGAATATAATCCAGGTATTTTTGGTATTTACTATAAAGATCATAATTTCCCTTAGATTTAAAGAGCGCATCCTTGATATTTTTTTAACCCCAGTATCACTCTGCTTTATAATCGCTATAGCTATTAATTCTTTTGTTCAGGTAAGATTCAGGGGAGGAGTTTACTGGAAAGGAAGGACATACGATGTAAATACTCCTGAGAAAATTTCTTTGGTAGGCGAAGATTGTCCTGAACAACAGGTGTCTGAAGAGCTTGCCTGCACTAAAGAGATAGGATACAAATTATAGAATTTCGGTTAGAAATTGTACTCCCTATGGCAGCTGCTGCTAATTGAATTCTACTAATCTATCTTAAATCCCAATCACCCAATACTAATGCATTGCAGTAGATATACATATGTCACAAGAGTTACATTTTAATTAAAATATTAAGTGATATTGGTATAGCTATTGGTTATATAAAAAATAAGACCCCAAACTACCAATGAGGTCTTATTAAAAATATTTAGTTTTAAAGTAAGACTTAAGGTTTTCCTATAATAAACTCTTGAAGTATATGACCTGCTTCATGGAATGTCTTAACCGTATACATACCGTCTGGAAGTGGAGCTACAAAATGAGCATTTCCCTTTTCCATGTCTGTTTCAAATACGAGGTTTCCTGCCATATCAAATATCTGTACATGGTTGTTGTTGGCATATTCCCAGA
>CAYGYY010000230.1:0-1524 GCA_964354265.1 uncultured Actinomycetota bacterium | reverse complement strand
TTGCAGAAGCTGTAACGGCATCTGATGGTACGCTAATGCCTGAACCTAATTGATTTTCCAGTATAAACTTTTTTTCTCTCATGCTGACCCTTGCCAGGAAATCTTCATTTGCAGGCGCAAAATTTGAGCCGGTTGATTTTAATGGATCATACCCCTGTTCACCTGCTTCAGAGGGCCTGGGATGAAAATATTTTTCCTGCTTAAAATCCTGGCCTATCAATTCTGAACCGATAAGCTTTCCTTCTTCATAAATAAGGGACCCGGCTGATTTATAGGGAAAAATCAGTCTTGAGATACCCGTTACAAACAATGGATATGCAAGTCCTGTGATTGTTATCAGTATAATCAATAATAAAAAAGATCTTCCTATTGTTTTAAACATTTTTTTATCATTTATCTCCTCTCTTAAAAAATCTAAAAAGCTCTATAGTTCCTAAACACCCATCAATACAAGAAGCAGGTCTATGAGCTTTATCCCTATAAAAGGAGCGATTAGCCCACCCACTCCATATATAATAATATTCTTCCTGATTATTTCATTTGCGCTTCCCGGCTTAAACCTGACCCCCTTAAGAGCCAGTGGGATAAGGATTATTATAATAATAGCATTGAATATCACTGCTGAAAGCAATGCGCTCTGCGGACTGGAAAGATTCATAATATTTAGTACATCAAGCTCAGGGAAAGCGACCATAAATATTGCCGGTATTATTGCAAAATACTTTGCAATATCGTTTGCAACACTGAAGGTTGTTAAAGCTCCCCTGGTTATAAGAAGCTGTTTTCCAACTTTCACCACTTCAAGAAGTTTCGTGGGGTTGCTGTCAAGGTCAACCATATTACCTGCTTCTTTTGCCGCCTGGGTACCTGTATTCATAGCAAGTCCGACATCCGACTGTGCAAGAGCGGGAGCATCATTTGTACCATCGCCAGTCATTGCCACCAGGTGACCGGCTTCCTGGTATTTCCTAATAAGCTTTAATTTAGTTTCAGGAGTAGCCTGGGAAATGAAGTCATCACATCCAGCTTCAGCCGCTATTGAAGCTGCAGTCAGGGGATTATCTCCTGTAATCATTACAGTTTTGATTCCCATCCTCCTGAGATCGTTGAATTTTTCTTTTATTCCTCCCTTTATGATATCTTTTAAATAAATGACCCCAAGTGCTTTTCTGTCTGACACTACTGCAAGAGGTGTGCCGCCATTGTTAGCAATTTTTGCAGTAATCTGCTTTAAATCCTCTCCAAGCATGACTCCGTTTTTATTAAGATAACTCTCTATAGCATCAACTGCTCCCTTGAAAATTTCCTTTTTATCCAGTATGACACCGCTCATCCTTGTCTGAGCAGTAAATGGAATAAATTCATGAGAACATTTACTTAAGTCCGGGGTACTTATACTGTATTTGCTTTTACAAAGTGAAACAATGCTTCGTCCTTCAGGAGTCTCATCAGCAAGGGAAGACAATTGTGCTGCTTCTGCAAGATCTTTCATCAGGACACCTTTGGCTCCTATGAATTCAAAAG
>CAYGYY010000229.1:0-1530 GCA_964354265.1 uncultured Actinomycetota bacterium | reverse complement strand
AGCTGCAGGGGCAAGCCTGATAAGAAGTTCCCTGGATAGTATGAACATAAAGTACAGATGTGTTTATGATTCTATTGACTATAATTCAAATCTTAAGGAAGTGCTGGAATTCATACATATTTTTACTTTATTAAGACAATTTCAGAGTACGAAAATTGCATCAATAGGATATGCCTGTTCAAATCTATATCCATTTATGTATGACGGCAGCTTAATAAAGACCGCAACAGGCATACATGTTGACAATATTGAATTGCTGGAACTGAAAATGCTTGCAGAAGAAATTACTGAAGACCGTCTCAGGGACTTTAAAGATGATTTTAATAAAAGATACAATCCGGATGGCAGATTGTCAAAAATAGAAATAGACCTGCTTTCAAAATATTATATTGCTGCATCAGAGATAATTGAAAAAAATGACTATAAGGGAATATCTATAAAATGTGGGAGCGGGCCAGGCCAATTGCTTGGTTTTACTCCCTGCATGCTTCTGTCAATGCTGGGAGATAAAATAAATGCAATATGTGAAGGTGACGTTTATGGGCTGCTCGCCCAGACAATTGTTAACATGCTTACGGGTTTTAAGCCTACTTTCCTTGAAATATTTGAGTTTTATAAGGACAGCGTACTGATGGCATCCTGCGGATTTGCACCATTCAGCCTTTGCAAGCAGGATTGTATCAAAATATATGAGCATACATGGGGCGCTTGCGGGGGGTTAATGAATATTTCAGAGCTTAAAACTGGTGAAATTACTCTATTCAACCTCTATAACTGCAATGGCAAGTTAAAAATGCAGGTGTTTACGGGTATGAGCAGTACCCCTGAAAAGTTCCAGGAAGAGGGTTGGGATAAGTACAAAGGCCCAATGATACCATCATTACTAATACAATTTGATGCAGGAATGGTTGCTTTTAAGGAAAACATAAAAGGTCCGCATTATATAATGCTTAGCGGCAGGCATGAGAATATTATTGAAAACTATTGTGATTTTGCCGGAATCCAATTAAATTCTTTTTAATAATATCTGAATTAATGATTTTTTATAATATTTAGATTAATAATATGCGGATATTATCTAATTCCATTTTTTTAATTTCATCTTTTTAATTTTTTTAGGGGTTGGAATGATAAAAATAGCTATAGTGGGAGCAGGGTTCATAGGGAAAATACATGCTGGAAGCTTTAAGGATATTCCCGGAGCTAAAGTTACGGCTATTGTAGACTCTTCAGCAGAAGCCGGCAGAAAACTCGCATCTGAAATAAATGCAGAATATATTCCAGACCTGGACACATTATTAGAAATGAGAAATACCGATGGTGTAATAATTGCCACTCCCCAGTATTTGCATCATGGTATGCTAAAAAAAATAGCAGAATATGGAAAACCTGTACTCTGCGAAAAGCCTCTCGCACTTACATTAAAAGAAGCTGATGAGATGGTCGCTCTTGTCAGGCGCAAGAAATTAATAGCAATGATAGGTCATGTAATAAGGTTTTACCCTGAATATGTGAGAGCAAAAGAAATAG
>CAYGYY010000228.1:0-1535 GCA_964354265.1 uncultured Actinomycetota bacterium | reverse complement strand
TTTATAAATCAAGATGCCATTCAAGATTCCGCCACAAACCTTGTTCCAGAAGGAAGTCTAATTGTTGTCACACGGGTGGGCTTGGGTAAAATTGCGCTCACAAGGACACCTATATGTTTTAGCCAAGATTGCCAAGCGCTAACAGGAAACAAATTCATATACCCTGATTATTCTTTGCATTACCTTTCAACGGCTGTTCAGGTATTTCACCATCAGCACAGAGGAACGACCATCGCTGGAGTGACAAAAAAGCAACTATTCAACATTCCATTTATATTGCCAGCCAAGTTGGAACAACAAAAAATTGTTGAGGAAATAGAAAGACGCCTTTCACTGGCTGATGAAGTCGAAAAGATTGCTGAACAAAGCCTAAAAAATTCAGACAGATTACGCCAGGGCATTTTGGAAACCGCCTTTGAAGGGAATTTGGTTCCTCAAGATCCAACCGATGACCCAGCCGAGAAGTTATTGGAAAGGATAAAAAATGAAAAGTTAACCCAGGCAAAGGAAGGAAAAATGAGATTTGATAGGAGAAAAAGGTATGAGCAAAAAACCTGATGAGTGGTTTAAACAGGCTGATTATGATATGAAGACAGCGGAATATTTGTTTAAAGGAAGAAGGTATATTTATGCCGTATTCATGTGCCATTTGTCCATAGAAAAAGCATTAAAAGGACTTTATCAAAAATCCCTGAATGAAGTTCCCCCAAAGGTTCATAATCTAATTTTTCTTATCGAGAAAATCGGGTTAAAACTCCCCGATGATTTGTATAACATTGTTTTTAATCTTAACAGGATTAGTATCCCTACCCGGTATCCTGATGATTTAAAAAGGATGCAAAAAGATTATAATAAAAAGAGAACAGCTGTCCTACTTGATAAAAGTAAGGAGATATTAAAATGGCTAAAAAGACAATTAATGAGGTAATTAATTTTTTAGCAAGATGTTTAAGGGATAAAGGATCGAATATATCGAAAATTATCGTTTTTGGCTCTTATGCCTATGGAAAAGTTACAGATGAAAGCGACATAGATCTTGTAATCGTTTCTAATGATTTTAAGGGGAAAAATATTTTTGAGAGGGCGGAGCTTACCAAAGAAGCCGAAATTATGACCATAAAAAAATTCCTGATATCTCTTGATATCATTACTATGACTCCGGAGGAATTGGAAAAAAGGACATCTCTTATTTCAGATTATGCTAAAAAAGGGAAGGTGCTTTATGCAGCATAAAACTGTGAAAGGCAATGCTTAAATGGCAAACGAATCCGCTGGCATAGTCCAAAGGCTCTGGAATTACTGTAACGTCCTACGGGATGACGGCGTGAGCTATGGCGACTATGTGGAGCAGTTGACCTTCCTCTTGTTTCTCAAAATGGCCGATGAGCAAACCAAGCCGCCCTTCAACCGGCCCCCGGTCGTGCCTGAGGGACTCGACTGGCCGTCCCTCATCCGCAAGGACGGCATCGACCTCGAAGCCCACTACCTGCACATACTCAGCCAACTCGGGCGCAGCCCCGGCATGCTGGGTGTGA
>CAYGYY010000227.1:0-1555 GCA_964354265.1 uncultured Actinomycetota bacterium | reverse complement strand
TATGTGGGGGTGTAGCTCAGCTGGGAGAGCGCCTGCCTTGCAAGCAGGAGGCCAGCGGTTCGATCCCGCTCATCTCCACCATAATTTTTAATTCTTAACATCCAGTAAAGTTCAACGAATTCAGTAAAATTCGACTATTTAATTGATTATTAAAATCTTTTAATCAAAATGCCCAAGTAAGTTATAATTGATTCATGTTAGATGAACTAGAAGTTCTAAAAATTGTAATTAATAGACTTGAAAATAACTCAATTCCCTATATGCTGAGTGGTTCCGTAGCAATGAATTATTACACAGAGCCCAGGATGACCAGAGACATAGATATTGTTGTGAAAATAGAGAAGCCTGAAAGATTTTTTAATATATTTAAGGATGAGTTTTATATAAATAAAAAAGCTTTGGAAGAAGCGATTAATAAAGAACAAATTTTCAATATCATTCATATCGAGGAACTTATAAAAATAGATTTTATAATAAGAAAAAAAACTGATTACAGGATAAATGAATTCAGGAGAAGAAAAAAAATAAAAGTGGATAACCTTGAACTTTTTATAGTAAGCATAGAAGACCTGATAATATCAAAAATATTATGGTTAGAATCCAGTAAATCAGAATTACAGTTAAAGGATGTAAAAAATCTATTAAAAGAAGATAAAGATATTGATTACATAATAGCCTGGGGAGAAAAACTTGGTATTAGCGGTATCCTGAAAGGCTTATTAACTGAAAGTGAAAAAGATGGTAAACAAAAGTGAATATATATTGCAAATATATAAGTCTTATGATAATGATAGGGTTTTTCATGAATTAATGAAGAAAAAGACTGGTTCGGAGAAAATAGAAATGGGGTTCTCCATGTTTAAGTTCGCTTCTCATTTTGTCATATCTTCTATAACCAAAAAATTGAAAAGAAATACTCCAGAAAGCGAGTTCAGGAAAACTTTATTTCTGCGGATTTATGGCAGAGACTTCAATAGCCAGGAGCTTGAAGAAATTATTAAAGTTATAAATTATTAAAATCTTGTACTGATCGGCATACTGAGCGCTGAACTGGGAGCAAGATTCAATTTAATCCGCTCTCCAGCAGAATTTCGAATAAAGTATAAGGCTTACAATAAATAATACTACTGATAATGTAATGGTATAAATTATTTGCAGAGGCGACATAGGATTATATCCTACAAATTCCTGTGTGCTGAGAAGGTAGGAAATCACAGCATTTGAAGATGAAAAGGGATAAAACCTGGAAAAACCCTGTAAGGCTGCAGGCAGGAAGCTATATGGAAAAGTGATACCTGCAAGAGACATTGTCACTACTGCAATTGCTACGCCAGTAATGATGGCGCCATTTATATTCTTGATAAAAGTGCCGATTATTATCCCCACGCCTGAAGCGCTGAGAGTTGCAAGGATTAGAAATCCAATAGATATAAAGATACTTTGAGGAGTAAAATTAAATTTTGCTCCCAGTGCAACACCCAGGATGCCTATCAGAATAGCTGATATGAGGACATAAAAAAGCAGGCCGAATATTCTGCCGATTATATCCTTCCAC
>CAYGYY010000226.1:0-1562 GCA_964354265.1 uncultured Actinomycetota bacterium | reverse complement strand
AATCAAAAACTTTTGTTTTTTTCCTTTTTTATTTTTTAACAGGCTCCACGCGGGTTGAAATATATAATCTTTGAAAAATGGTAAAAAGCGTACCATCATTATAATTTTTTTATTAAAATGTATTAATAATTGAAAGGAGGCAATTGAAAAACTATATCTTCATTCTAAAAACCAATAATAATGGGAAACTCTAAAAGGAGGAGAAATGAGAAAAATCAAACTAATTCTAATAACAGGATTAGTAGCAGCACTAGTTTTGGCAGCGTTTGGTCTTTATGGATGCGCTGCTGAAGAAGCTGCAGAAACAACAGCCGCTGCAGAAACAACAGCCGCTGCAGAAACAACAGCTGCTGCAGAAACAACAGCCGCTGCAGAAACAACAGCTGAGATTGTATTAAAAGGTGAACCAGTAACTGAACCAAAACTGCCTGTTGGCGAAGATGTTGCAGGAGCTGGCGATTATACAGGGGATAAAAGCTATGAATTCTTCAGGGAGCAGGCTGTAGCCGGTAAGTTCAATGAGAACTATGCAGGAGACTTCAAGTTGGCAGTTACCAACCTTGCAGCTTCAGTCCCAATCTGCACCCAGATAGTGGAAAGCATTGTTAAATACTGGGAACTTGCAGGCGGAACCAGAGAAAACACTCTAGTGCTGGATAATGCATTTGATGTTAATACTACTATAAAGAATGCAGATGCAATATTTGCATGGGAGCCCAATGCATTTGTACAATATGGGGTCGATGAAAACTCCAACGGACAAATATCTAAAAAAGCTGTGGAAAACCAGACTTGGGTTCTTGGCCTTGATGTTACTGTTCCGGGATTCCCATTCATGGGAGGAGACAACTGGGCTAACGGTACTCTAAGCGGCGGCTATGCTGTTGATATGATAAACGAATGGGGCGGAATAGATAATATAGACCGCATATATTACTGCTGGAATCCGGATTTTGGCGAGGTAGTTTCTTACAGGATGTGGGGCGCAAGAATGGAACTCGTTAATGCATTCGGTCCAAAAGCAGATTTCCTGGTTGATGAGAAGGATGGTTCTATAGCTGTACAGGTTGAGATTGGAAACGACTTCCAGACTCCATGGATTGATATCCTGTCAAAATATCCTGATGACGAGAAGATAGTTGTCATGTCGCCTTATGAAGCAGCATCTGGCGGATTTTACGCTGCAGCTAAAACTTTAGGAAGATGGGACGCAGAAAATATACTTCTCAATTCACTTGGTGGCGATAACCTTGGCAGGCCACTCTTAAGGTCAGGAATAACTGACAGCACTGTAGGATGGGTTCCTGAAACTTATGGCACCTATGTTGTCCCGCTTGTCCTTGCTCATATGTATGGACATCCAATACCTTCAGTAACATACCTGGAGCATGTCCTGTTTACGCAGGATAATCTTGATGAATATTATCCTGGCGAAACTGAGTTATATACAGAAGAATCATAATTATCTCTTTATGTAAATCACTTAAAGATAATCATGATTAAATCAGTTGGCTCGGGGAAAAAATAATATTTTCCCCGAGCTTGATTAGACGGAAATAAAA
>CAYGYY010000225.1:0-1577 GCA_964354265.1 uncultured Actinomycetota bacterium | reverse complement strand
AGTTTGAGTTATTTATCGAACGAGATATTTTAGGAGTAAAATATTGGGAAAGCCAGGGAACAAAATCCACAGATGCATCAGGTAATTTAGCTTTTACAAATTTAAATATTGGTGCAAAATACCAAGTAAAGGAAAAAGCGGCCGCACCAGGATATAGCCTGATTGCCAGTCCGGTATTTGAAAAAGTCCTAACTGCAACTGAGACTATTATTGTTCCAAACGTTACTCCTCCCAGGATAACAATTCATAAGTTCGGTGATGATATCACTCTAAACGGTACACAGGATGCCGGCGAGCCATCCCTTAGCGGCGTACAGTTTGAGTTATTTATCGAACGAGATATTTTAGGAGTAAAATATTGGGAAAGCCAAGGTGCCTTGTCTACAGATTCCAATGGTGATTTGACTTTTCCAAATTTGGTTGTAGGTAGTAAATATAGGGTGACAGAAGTAGCCGCTGCACCGGGTTATAGCCCAATTACTACTCCTGTATATGAAAAGGTAATAACTAAAGATGAAAATATTCTGGTTCCAAACATTGATGGAAGAATAACTCTTCGCAAAGTAGATAGCCAAGCTAATCCTCTTGGAGGCGCTGTATTTGCTTTATATTCGGCTGCCAATGAGGAATCTTTAATTACCGGTTCTGAAGTTTCTTCAGACACTGTAACAGGCGAAGTGCTTTTCGAACATCTTAATTTTGGAACTTACTATGTCCACGAAAAAACTGCGCCTGCAGGATTTGTGCCAGATGAAGGCTGGTATCAAGCAGATATTACGTCTGATAATCCTCATTATAATATTACATCTCCAATAGTTAATATAGCAGGCGGTACAATAACCGTAACTAAAAATGTAATAGCGCCTGATGCAAAAACAGATGTGACAGATGATACAGAGTTTACAATAACATTGCAGAAAAATGATGGATCGGGAAATTGGGTAGATGTAAAATCTGTTAAAATCAAGGAAAGCTCCCCGGTAGTATTTTCTGTGCCTCTTAATATAACATACAGGGTAGTGGAAACAGCTGACTCAAAATATTCGGAAATGAACAAGCCAGGCGAGGTAAGTTTAAGTACACAGGGCCAAAACATAGATCTCACCATTACTAACAGGCAGCATTATGCAGTAATCACTGTAGTAAAATTAATACACGAAGGGCCACTATTATCATTCAATTTCATAACAGACGATGACCATATATTCTGGTTAAAAATGGAAGGGGGATATAAACCATTTATTGAACAGCATCCTATAACAGCTGGAATACCAACAGTATTTCTTGTATGGCCAGGTACATATACTTTGTACGAGAAACCTGATGCTAATTATAATGAAGGCGGGCAACCACAGGTTCTTTATGGTTTGGATATACTTAATATAGATTGGGGAAATCTGTCGTTGCAAGAAATTCTGGATATCCTGGCAACATTTGGTAAACAGGATATCGAATTAAAAGGTGGCGATTTTCAATTTATTGGAGTATTTAATGAATATACCCCTAAAACTGGTCCAGTAACTGTCACAAAGGATGTTGTCGGGCCTGATGGACATTCCCAGGTTTCTGATGGTACA
>CAYGYY010000224.1:0-1586 GCA_964354265.1 uncultured Actinomycetota bacterium | reverse complement strand
TAGCAGAGTAGGCATTTTTGCAACTGATTTTAGAGTTGCAGTTGGTCCAAGATTATCAACGCCATGGAATGGAGAACAACCATCATTTACAGGCTCGAATTTTTTTCTGCCTGAAGGTAATGCACCTATTACCATACCAAAAGGAACATTTGCACTTGCAGTTGCAGTTGATGGATGAAATTTACATCCAATCGGTCCCCTTCCTGCTCTTGTATTATCATATTTTGAATATTCTGTACAGAAATACCAATATAGTTCTTTAGATATTTCGTCAACATAATCAATATCATTGCCAAACTTTGGTGCTTTATTTAATAAAATCTGACGTATGATTTCACCACCTGGATTTTCAAAATTTGAATCAATGGCTTCAAGCAACTCATCTTCAGAAATTACTTTTTCTTCAAATACAAGTTTTTTAATAGCTGCGAGAGAATCAGCTGTTGATGCAAATCCAATTTCCTGACCACCTGTATAGTCATATATTGCACCTCCCTCATGTACTGTTTTGCCCCTTTCCAGACAATCGTGGATCATCGTTGGTAGGAATAGCTCAGGTACTACATTTTCAAAAGAGTAATCAACACAGTTTTCACTTAATGTGATCAGTTTTAGATAATAATCCATATATTTTTTGTATTCTTTCCAAAGTGCTTCATAGCTTCCAAAATTTCCAAGTTTCTTAATTTCAGATTCGCTGTTCTTAAATAAAGTCATCCCGCTTATAGGATCTTTTCCCCCATGGAGTGTAATCTCTAAAATCTTTGGCAGGTTATACCATCCAGCACCATTGCGCCCACCCCATTTACCTGGAACCTGTAACTCTACGCAACCTTCTATTGCCCAGTTATATGCATCTTGCTCTTTAACGCCCCTGTTTAGTAACATTGGTATTGCAATTTCATCGTTATACATTGCAGGTATTCCACCGCCATTTCTGATAACCTTTGCACATTCGATTAAAAACCTTCTTGGACAGTTTTTAAAGTATCTTGCGCAAAGAGAAGGCATTGGGGTTTTTAATTCATCTGCAGCTTTCAGGCATAAATATGAAAGTTCATTTATCTGGCTATGCCCCATTTCATCAGCTCCGCCTATTGTAAGTGCTTCCCATAGCTGATATCCTACAAATGAACTGGTATCTTCCCATCCCCTAACTTTATTTAATTCATTGTGTTTTATCCAGAAACATTGAATTAGCTCTAAAGCCCTTTCATATGTCAAAAAGCCATTTTCCATATCTTTTTTAAAATAAGGATATAAGAACTGATCAAACCTTCCAATATTTACTGAGTGTCCATTACTTTCAATTTGAACTATCAGATGAAGGAAAATCAATGTCTGGATTGCTTCATAAAAGGTATCTGCTTTTTTTGCAGATATTTTCATCAATATTTTTGAGATTTCCAGCAATTCAGTTCTTCTTATAGGGTCGTCAGTTTTATTTGCCAGTTTTTCTGCAAGGTTTGAATATCTTTCTGCAAATTTTTTAACAGCATTTAAGGCAATTTTTACTGATTCATAAAATATTCTCTTTTTAATGTTTTCAGGTATGGATAAATCTAAGGAATCCTCTAATAATCCAA
>CAYGYY010000223.1:0-1598 GCA_964354265.1 uncultured Actinomycetota bacterium | reverse complement strand
GGTATTGGCTGGAAATCCATAAGTAATGTTGTAAGAAGAAAACTGGACATACTTAATTCAATAACCCTGCTGCTGCTTTTATCCTCTTTTGTTTTATAGCAATTCAAGACTAATCATTAAGTTTTTATCTATCAATTGAAGACTACTATCATATTTGTTTACTCTTAACCTTCTTCCTGGCATATTTTTTACTTCAATTATTTTAATACTTTCTACATAGAAGAAACCCCTGCTCTTTAACTTCAATATACGCGGCTTAGTTCAATAAATTTTATCTCAAATGCTTGCGCACAAGAGATAAAATTCTATTCATTATGAATAGTTAAATTTATATTATATTTTACAAATTTATGAATTTATGTAATTGATAATACTTTTTTAACCTTTGAAATTATCCCATTCGCTGTTAACCCATAATACTTGAGTAGTGGTCCGAGTTCATTGCATGATTGACCAAAAGCATCCTCTATACCAAGAAATTCTACTGGGATTCTTTCCAATCTTAAAGATTCTGTAATAGCACTTCCCAAGCCTCCAATTATACTGTGCTCTTCAGCTGTAACTACTGCTTTTGTTCTGCGACTAATTCTAATGATTTCTTCTCTATCTATTGGTTTTATTGTGGGAACATCTATAACTTGTATGGATAATTTTTCCTTTTCAAGAATACTGGCAGCAATTAACGCCTCATAAACCATTATTCCAGTAGCAAATACTGTAACATCAGTGCCATTTTTTCTTAAATAAACTTTTCCTATCTTAAATTCTTCCTTAGACAATATATCGGGCATATCGTTTCTGCTTATTCTTAAATATATAGGACCATGATATTTATATATGGCTCTAACTGCAGCCCTAACTTGGATAGCATCACAGGGGCAAATAACTGTCATATTTGGTATGGACCTTATAATTGATATATCTTCTACAGACTGATGAGTGGCTCCATCTCCAAAATCTGACAACCCGGCACTTGAACCGACTATCTTTACATTTAAACTGGCAATAGATATTGCCTGCCTTATTTGATCATATGCCCTTCCAGTAATAAATACAGCAAAAGTGTGTGCAAAGGGTATTTTACCTTCTATTGCAAGTCCTGCAGCTGTACTGAGCATATTTTGTTCTGCAATTCCAAATTCTATGTGTTGCTCTGGAAGCTCTTTCTCAATATAATAAGCCATGGTTGATTTACATAAATCTGCATCAAGCGCAATTATATTCTTATCTTTTTTTGCAAGACTTAAAAGGGTTTTTCCGTATTCCTCCCTTGGGTTATGACTGATTTTAATCATTTAGTTCTCCTATTTTTCTAGAAATATCTTCTAGTGCAAAAATATATTGCTCTTCTGTTAATTCATTATTGTGAAACTCTGCTGTATTTTCACCAATTTTTAAGCCTTTACCTTTAAATGTGTTGGCTATAATGACTTTGGGTTTTCCATCTCTTTTATCACATTTATCTAAAGTTTCTATTAATTTTTCTATATTGTGACCATTAACATCAAATACTTTCCAGCCAAATGCCCGAAATTTTTTATCTATTGCTTGCATATCCATTCTGTCACAAGTAAACCCCATTGCCTGAATATTGTTCT
>CAYGYY010000222.1:0-1604 GCA_964354265.1 uncultured Actinomycetota bacterium | reverse complement strand
ATTATTTTATGAGGAAATATTATTTAATACTACAGCAATAAATGATTTAATCTTTCAATATGAACAAGTACCTTCAGGGTGATGGCAATAACTCTTGACGGTAATAATGAAAAAAAGTATTTGGTTGGAATAAGAATCTGGTCCTGGTCAGGCAAAATAATTAGTATTAATCCATAGATTTTTGATTAAACTTAAAAATATAATTGGAATGTATAAGTAATTTATTCCAAGGCGGAGGGGAAAATGTGTATTTTTAAAACAAAAAAAATTATTTTCCTGGTTATTTTAATCATTTTTTCAATAGTTATTGTATTATCATCGGCGTCATGCAATATAAATTCAGACAACAGTGCAAAAATAGAGAGCGGTGGCGTTATTTCGCTTCTTGACAGTCTGGATGTTGGAGATGTGCCTTCATTTCCAGGCTCTCGTCTTGACGTGGATTTATACAGAAATCTGGATAGCGTGCTGGGAGAGCTTCCTGAACTGCCTGAACTGTTCTCAGACTCTGGTTTCTTTACATATATCACCAAAAGCTCACCAGAAGATGTTTCGGCTTATTATTTACAAAAAATGGAAAGTCTTGGCTGGGAATTTGTTGATACTTATGATTATGGAGATCAGGGCAGTTTTACCATCTGGCAAAAAATGGCAAACACAGGAAAATATGTAACATACGGAATTTTTGCTGGAAATTATTTAAAAAATGATAAAACCGTGACACTTATCTTAAATGGATTTATTATTCCTGAGAACGAAACAAACATGGATGACTCAAGCAGCAACCAAAAAGAAGAAATTGAGCCTGAAGGAATAGTGTATTTTGAAAATCCGACACCTCCTGCTGGCCAAGGACTGCTTTTAACAAAGCCTATTTCCATGGGTATAGAGGACTGGAAAACGTGGTTGCAGGAAGCAGGCAGCAAAAAAGAAACAAACGAAGTAAACCTTGTTAATGATAGCCAATTTGATAAGGTTGTTAGATTTCAAAGGTCTTCTGACCCTGATGATGGTGGAGCTGCTGGTATATTCCAGGAAACTGATATTTCAGTTTCACAATTTAAAAGTTTATATGTCTGGCTGGTAGGCAAAATAGATGGCGAAAATGGGGGCAATATTGCAAACGCATATCCCGAATGGTTCCCTGAAGGAGCCGTGCAGGTAAGAATTAAGTATCTTGATGATTCCGGTAAAGAGAAAGAATGGTACCATGGATTTTATTATTCCAGGATAGTAAATCCGGACAGTCTTCATTTCAGCAAAATTAATAACGGGGATTACTTCTGGTATACCGGCCCAGATATGATGGTATTTGAAAATAAACCGGCAGTTATAAAAGAAGTTAAGGTATATGGTTTTGGCTGGGATTTTTCCGGCAGTGTAGCTGAGATTAATCTGATAGGACAGTAGAGCTGTAAAACTTACAGAGCATTTAATTAACCTATAAAACTTGGTTTTGGTATAAAAATATTACCTTCTCAAGCTATTATTCTGGTTCTAACATCATTCGCTATGGCCAGCCATTCCGGTATGTGTGTATATCTTATAGATGGCAGCAATAATATCAGAGCATTTGCAGAAAAATGGTATTGAGGCTGTTTTAG
>CAYGYY010000221.1:0-1621 GCA_964354265.1 uncultured Actinomycetota bacterium | reverse complement strand
CGGTAAAGCAGTTTCGGTATTTCGAGCCGGGTATAAAGTCCTTTTTCTTTAGGCATAATTTACAAAGATATAACTAAAAATATAGTTTACAACATAAGGTTAACAAAATATTTTAATTATGTTAATTTTTCAACAGTAACCTTTTTCAATTTATCAAAGGTCGTTTCTAAATCCACCGGGACGCTATCGGTAAACGGTGCGGCCATCTTCAGCATCTTTTCAATATCAAAGACGGTATCTTTTATTAATGCTAACTTTTGCTCATAAGGTAACTTCATTATTTGAGCCTGCCTATTATACCCATAAAACCCGGCATGATAAGCAAAAGGATAACAAGGAAAAGCGACCTGTAATTTAGCCTTCTCCAAAATCCTTTTTATCAGCCCGTCCTGTTCTGTGAACCTCCCGCCTAAATAGGAATCAAAGTGCCGCAGGCAGTACCCGGTTGGATTCATCAGGTAGTTATCGTTAAAGTGCGGGTAAATCATTTCCATGATAACCTCTTTCCTAAAGCAACTGCCCCAGCTTTGGTAATCCGGTTCGGAAGTTAGATAGTAATTTGACGGGTTAATATCGAAGTCATACCGGGTATCGTTAGCGTGGGTAGCAATAGAGCAGTAAATTCCTTTCTCTCTTTTGTGTATTTCCTGATGCCATCTGAAGAAGTCCACTCCTGGGAATATGTCCTCCTCTAAATAATAGACTAACTTATCAGTATGTTTCGCCGCCGATACCATGCCGTTCAGGACGTTGTTAGACTGTTTGCCGAGTGTATAGTTTGTTTTAGGTATCTCAATATAAGAGCATTCAAACGGAAAGTCATAGATCAAATCCAGGTATTTAGGATCGTACCCGTGATCCAGACAGAACAGGTAAAACAGTTCGCTTGCGCCCGTTGCCTTTTGGACTAACTCTGACCAGACTTTAAACATCTCAGGGCGGGAATGCCCCGGCATTACTACTATATCCATCACTTTGTAATATAAAATGAATAACAAACTTCGTTTATCTCTTTATTCAACTTTTTAAAGTATTGCCTTACAGCCATTCCGACTTCAGGATATGAAGGGTGCAAATAGTCATGCCCTCCGATTATGCCTCCCGTCATAAGGATAGGATAGAATTTCTTTAACTCAGCGGTAACGGTTTCAAAGCTGTGGTCACCATCCAACCAGATGAAATCAGCGTAATTCACATCCAAATCCAGGCTTTTAGATTGCATGATCTCAACTTTATAATCTTTGAATGTCTCCCTGACCCGTTGCATCTGTGATTCATCCTCAAATATATCACAGGTGATTAATCTTATGTTTTTACCTGAATTAATGATTTCAACAATCAAATAAGCCGTACAAAAGCCGTTACAAGTGCCTATCTCTACAATAGTGCCTCCATCCGGGGTGTTTTCCACGCCTAATTTCAGCACTTCCAGGTCGCCCTCACGCACCCAACCGACTAAGTCTTTATAAAAGTGGTTCATATTGATTCTATATGAATAGGTTGCCCTTCTTTTAAGGCCGCCCAGTCGTCCAAATCCATTATTAATTCAGCAGTATGATCTTTACCAATACCGATAATAATAGAAATTGTTTCGACTGACCATTCTTGTTTAAATCCTTCT
>CAYGYY010000220.1:0-1630 GCA_964354265.1 uncultured Actinomycetota bacterium | reverse complement strand
CGAACTATTTATTGAAAGAATTGAATTTAACAAAAAGTTTTTTAGAAAAAATTGAAATTTCTAGACATAAAATATAAAATTAACGGAAATTTACTATTAAACAGCATTTATTTTATCATTCATAAATATATATAATTTTCATTTATTTACGATAATAAATGTAGAGATTACAGATATAATTATTAAATAATGCATGATAAAAAAATTCTTTAAACGAGTTAAAAAAGTCTACAGAAAACTTTTCTATCCCATCATATACTCATACCCTGCATTTTGGCTATATGACTTATTCGGCAGGCTATCTGCATACAGGAAAGAAAGAAAACACATACAAAAAATAATAGGGTACTACCCTGACCTTAAAAACCCTAAAAGCTTTAATGAGAAAGTACTTTATAAGAAGATCTATGATAGAAATACTATCTTGCCAATAATATCGGACAAATACAAGGTAAGGGATTATTTAAAAGAAGTACTTGGAGATAAAGAAGCAGACAAAATACTGATACCCCTTCTCTATGTAACTGATAGACCGCAGACTATTCCTTTTGAAGCACTTAAAGGTGAATACATTATAAAGCCAAACCATGCAAGCGGTCGTCTTATCCTTAAAGAGATAATAGATGGAAGTGTAAGGTATAAAATAATAAGAGATAAAAATACCACTACTCTTTTTGACAGCGCCAAGTCAAGAGCTGAGATTATAGATGTATGCAGGACCTGGCTTCTATCCCCATACGGCTTTAAGCATTATGAATGGGCATATCAGAAGATAAAAAGGAAGATAATAATAGAAAAGCTTTTACGTGATAGTAGTGGGAAATTGCCGGATGATTATAAGCTTACAGTCTTTAATGGAAAATGTAATCAAATAACAGTCTGGTATGACAGATTTGTTGATTTATCAATGGGCAGATATACACCAGAATGGGAATATATAAACATTCAAGGTAAAAATAAGCTTGCAAAACATATAGAAAAGCCCATAAATCTAAAAGACATGATAATTCTAGCGGAATTACTTGGTGCAAATTTTGATTATATCCGGGTTGATTTATATTTAATTGATAAACATATATTTTTTGGTGAGTCTACAAGCTACACTGCAGGTGGTATTATTTTCTTTAATCCAGTTTCATATGATTATAAACTGGGATCAAAATGGAAAATTATTGATAAATATTGGGAATATTCACGAAATTACAATAAAACAATTTTCTGAAAGGAGATGTTTTGAAAAAGAATACAATTCTATTATTAGCAATCCTAGCAGCAATATTAGTTTTCTTTTCTACAGTATCTTCATTTACATGCTGCAACAAAACAATTCCAAAACAGCTTGATATTTATGTGTGGGAAGGATATGTGCCTGAGGAGGTCGCAGCCTTATTTGAGGAAGAAACCGGCATAAAATTAAACATAACTTTTATTACTGACAGTGAAAAAATGCTGACTCTTATAAAAGGTGGCGGTAAAGCTGATGTTATAATGCCTACTGATCCTAAAATAATTTCATTTTATGAAAATGATCTTGTACAGCCTCTTGACTTAGAGAAGATTCCGAATCATGAAAAAGTCTTCAATTCTATAAAGGATCAGTCCTGGGCAAAATGGGATGGCAGCCAGATAG
>CAYGYY010000219.1:0-1670 GCA_964354265.1 uncultured Actinomycetota bacterium | reverse complement strand
TATAATTAATTCCTGTTTTCTTGTAAAAAGTGGGCTATATTAAAACATATGCATATTATTGAAAATGTCAAAAATTATATCGAAGAAAAGCATAAGATATTAGTAATCGGCTTTTTTATTGTTTTTTTAATCGTCGGCTTTTTTGCAGTTAATGATTATGGAATGTCAACAGATGAATTGGCTCAAAGAGGGTTAGGCGATAGTGCATCTAAACTTATATTGAATAATGATAGAGGAATATATGAGAGAGATAATAGATATCACGGCACAGGCTTTACCTTTCCTGTCAATATTCTGGAAAGAATTTTTAACCTGGAGAGCTTAAGGGCAGTATTTTTACTGAGGCATTATTTGACTTTTTTGCTGTTTTACATTTCAGTCATATTCTTCTACCTGCTTTGCAGAAATATCTTTAACAGCTGGAAACTGGGGCTGCTCGGAAGTGTTTTTTTAGTCCTTTCCCCCAGGATATTCGTGGAGTCATTTTATAATCCGAAGGATTTGCCATTTTTATCCATGTTCATTATTTCCATCTTTACATTATATAAGTTTCTCCAGGCATATAATATAAGGACCGCATTCTTTCATGGCTTAGCTTCAGGGTTTGCAACTGGGATCAGAGTAATTGGTATCCTTGTACCGTTTTTTACAATTTTATGGTTTATTTTTGATTATTTTATAAATAAAAAACAAAAAAAGGAAAAAGACCCGGAAACGCTTAGAAGCATACAATACCTTTTAATATATATATTTATAACAATAGCTATCCTTCTGGTCCTGATGCCTGCACTTCTTGTGGATCCCATAAAGCAGTTTATTGATGTTTTAATAATTATGTCAGACTTTCCTGAAAATCATGTTTTTTTATACATGGGGCAGTATATTGATAGTCTGTATAACCTGCCCTGGCATTATCTGCCGGTCAATATCGTGATAATGACGCCAATACTTTATACGGTTTTGTTTTTGGTGGGATTTTCATATTTTGCCAGCCGCCTGAGGAGAAATCTTGCTGTCTTCTACAGTGAAAATAAGTTTATCATCATGGCCGCCTTATGGTTTTTTATTCCCGTACTTACAGCAATTCTTCTTGGCTCAAACATGTATAATGGATGGAGACAAATGTATTTTATCTATCCGGCGTTTTTAATAATTGCGCTAAATGGCGTAAGGTTTATATACGCTTTCTTATTTAAAAAGATAAATTTAAAATCTTATAACCTGGCTTCAGCTGTAATAACAGCTCTTCTTATTTTTAACCTGGTATTTATTACCCAGCTTATGGTTGGGCTTCATCCGCACCAGTATGTCTATTATAATATTATAGCAGGTAAAAATTCAGACGAAGTAAAGAATAAGTTTACAATCGATTATTGGAACCTGTCACTTAAAGATGGATTTGAATATATTTTAGAAAATGATGACAGGGAAAAAATAACTTATATAATAAGACCTACTCGAAGTGAAAAGTATGAAGACATCTTGCCAGAGCAAGACGAAAAAAGACTGGTCTTTGTTGATAATATTTCTGAGGCCGATTACTTTTTATATAATTACAAGCTTTCAGAATCAAAATTGGAGGAAGCAGGGCTGTATATTAAATCTTTGGAAAACAAGATTGTACACAGGCTAATAGTAAACAATGGAGAAATATTAACTGTTTATAAACT
>CAYGYY010000218.1:0-1712 GCA_964354265.1 uncultured Actinomycetota bacterium | reverse complement strand
GGGAGGATTAAACTGGCAATCATTTCTTTATGCTTTATGGGAAGCTGTTTTAAGCATAAGCATATCCATTTGTGCTATCTATTTATTCAGGTATAAGTTTAACTATCAATCAAAACTCTCCAAATCTATATCAAAAAGCACTTACTCTGTCCATATAATACACTCTCTGGTAATAGTGCTGCTGTCCTATTCCATAAGGGACTTTCTGCTTCATCCTCTTGTTAAATTTACAATAGTTGCACTGTTGGGCACAGCACTCTGTTTTTTAATCAGTTTTTTTCTGATAAAGGTACGTTTTTTAAAAAAGATTTTATAAATGATTAAACCTGAAAGTAAAGCTGTGAATTACTCATAATTTTCAATAAGTTTTTTGTATTTTTCATGAATTAAGTTTCTGTCAAACGCCCTGAACTGCTCAAGCATTTCTTCTTTTTCTTTATCAGAAAAATAGTCCATAACAGGCAGGAAGAATTCCTTATCTTCTTTTTTTATATGTCTTGGATAAAAATCTATTAGAACTTTTAGATTCTCCAGTATTTCAAATGAAAAGATCTGCTTTTCAGCCTCATTAATATTATTAAAATATTTATTTCTTAAAATAAGCAGTTTCGAGGTCATGTTCCTTGCAAAATCATGCTCACTAATTAATTCATTAAGAATAGTTTGGTGATTTCCTGACAATGCCTTTTTTCTCAAGTCCCTGAAGAATATATCTTCCTCTTTCCCATGATGGCACCTGTCAGCATATGTTTTTATAAAGTCTATGCAATTGTCAATGAAATCAATATCTGTGAGCCTATCTTTTTTTATTCTATCTGCCTGTTTTTCCATTAAAGCAATTAACCTTTCGATTAGTCTATGTTCTATCATTAGAGGTCCAATGGGCAGCATTTTTATTTCTCCTTCTTTAATAGTAGTTTGCTTCTTAATACAACAATAGTGTCATAAGAAAATAAGTTTATCAATATAAAATGACATAATCCAATAATAATATTACTGTATTAGAAGAAAAAAAATTGCGCAGTTCAGTTAATGTGATAAAATGAGACTATAATCTTTGTTACATAGTATTGTATTAAATATATGAGAATTATCATAAGAAATTATTTATTTTATATCAATAAAAATTATAACCTGAGGTTATAATGTCTTCAATAATTGAATCACTGCTAAGTACACTTTCGGGAGATACCCTGGGTAAAATAAGCCAGCAAATAGGCGCTCCACAGGATAAGACACAGCAGGCGCTGCCGGATGTTCTAGCAGTACTGACAGGAGCACTTGCTAAAAACTCTTCTAGCCAGGAAGGTGTTCAATCATTATCTAATGCACTTGCCAAAGACCATGACGGCGCCATACTGGACAATCTTTCTGACTATATAAGCAATTATCAGTCAGGGCAGGGCAACGGGATATTAGGACATGTGCTGGGAGATAATAGAACCGCAGTTGAGAGAGGCTTAAGCCAGAAGAGTGGCCTTGATATGGGCTCAATAGGCAACCTGCTGACTATGGCTGCACCGCTTATTATGGGTATGTTGGGAAAGACTCAAAAGCAGCAAGGTCTTGATCTAAGCAGCTTGATAAGCCTACTGGGCAATGAGCAAAACCAGGCAAAATCCCTTGATCCAGAGGCAATAGAAATACTTAACCAGGCACTTAAGTCCCAGGGCGGCCAGGCTACCCAGGTTCAAAGCTCAACTGCAAAAAAA
>CAYGYY010000217.1:0-1732 GCA_964354265.1 uncultured Actinomycetota bacterium | reverse complement strand
TTTAAAGCTCGACACTACCCTCATATTTTTAATATCAGATATATCAATTATCTGTAATCCTGAATATCCACATGCAACATAGGCAAATTTTCCAGAGACAAAAACATCCATACCGTCCCCGGAAAGGTTAAGTTCTGAAATTTTTACGGGATTTGATTTGTCTGATATATCAAATACTGTAAGGCCTGTTATATAATCAGCTACATATGCAAGACCATCAATAATATAAATGCCATTTGCTTCATCCGGGGGAAGCGGCACGCCTTCCTGGTCTGTTTTATTTGAAGATTCATTTGTTTTAGCTGTACCTGTACCAGCGTTAAAGCATCCTATAATAAATAAAAGGATAAAAATTAAAAGCAGAAGAGATAAAACAGTATAAATTTTCAATATTTTTTGCATCTTTTCAGCAGTTTATTTTAATTAAATTATATTAGAAACATTATATATTATTCTATTAAAAGAATTCCAATATAATATGATTTCTTTTGTTCTCATTACCGATAATTGCTAAAATATTAAAAACTATATTTTCCAGGAATTAAAGAATATCATGCCAATATAAGAAAGAGGTGGTATCTATGCATTACCGTAAATTTACTATACTTATAATTATGTTTATTCTTATCTTATCCATAACTATGGGATGTGGCAATGTAGAAGGGTATGGAAATTCCAAGCTTCAAAACTTGCTTGAATCCATAGATTCAGGAAATTTTGAAAATTTTAAAAAAGACCTCGATAACAATTTAAAAGAAAAATACACTGAAGAAGAATTTGCTAAATTGGCAAATGAAGTGAAAGAAAAGTATGGAGAGTATAAAAAATATTCGACCGAATTTATAAGTTCAAATACTGAAAACAGGCTTACAACTGCATATTTTTATGCTGCATATTCAAAAAATCCTAAAGTAAAGATCATGATTAAGTTCAGCTTGTTAGGAGAAATTTATAAAATTTCTGATTTTAATTTTGAGAGTTAGATATTTTTCTGAAAGATTATCAAAAACATATAAAGGATGAAAAGAGTTGTATAAGGCCCCATAGAGAACCGCAATTGTTATACCGGAACTGAATTTTAAAGACTCAAGCTATAAATAAACCTAACAACTACTTGAACAATGTTAGGATTAAGTGGTATAACCCTAACAACTTTAAAAAATATAATAATTTTATCAATGAATATTGGTAAAACAGATAGATAAAAAAATAGAATATGGACATCAATTCTGGTATAAAAATTACTTGGATCTATTCATAGGCAAAAGAAATTTTTAAAATAAGAGAATTTAAATATTATTCTGGTTAGGATATATTTTTAAACATAAGCGGTAAAGCAAGATTATTGTTGCTCAAGATGATGAATAAAAAAAATAAAATGCAAAAGCTCTTCAGGTCTATTTTATACTCATATCCCGGCTATATTTCATACTACTATACCCAGAGGTTATCAGGATTTAAAAAAGAGCGGCAGCATATCCATAAAAAAATAGGATACTATCCTGATTACAGAAACCCTAAGAGCTTTAATGAAAAGATCTTTTATAAAAAGGTATATGACAGAAACCCGCTTCTTCCCATTACTTCAGACAAATACAGGGTAAGAGAGTACATTAGGAATTGTCTAGGAGAATCTGAAGCTGAAAGCATACTGGTCCCACTTCTTTATGTAACGGACAAACCAGAAACTATCCCCTTTGACTCCCTTATTGAAGACTATGTGATAAAACCA
>CAYGYY010000216.1:0-1796 GCA_964354265.1 uncultured Actinomycetota bacterium | reverse complement strand
TGTTAGCATTTATTTCGAACAAATTCTTCTCAATTAATAATATTTTTAATATTTTCCGGCAGGTCAGTGTTCTGGGTATACTTGCCTGCGGAGCAACCATAGTGATTATTGGCGGGGGTTTAGATCTTTCCATAGGTTCAATTCTTACATTGTCTATGCTAGTAGGGATAAAACTTCAGCCATATGGTTACGCTTTATCAGTAATAGCAACTATTTGCACCGGAATTATTTGCGGTCTTATAAATGGTTTTTTAATCGGTAAATATAATGGGAATTTTTTTATGGTAACTCTTTCAACTTTATTAATATTTCAAGGTTTTGCCCTTTTGGTTAGTGGTGGATACAATCTACAAGGTATTAATGCTTATCCTTATACTTTTATCGGTAAGGGAGATATTTTCGGGATTCCAGCAATTTTGTATGTCTGGGTTATTATAATAATTGTTTCTGGAATATTTCTTCAAAAATCAATTTATGGCCGAAGATTATTTGCTATTGGATTAAATAAGTATGCAGCTTATGCAGCAGGTATAAATGTTTCAAATATAGTAGTGAGTAGTTATGTAATATCGGCAAGTCTGACAGGAATTGCTGCTGTTGTACTTGCATCAAGGTTGGTAATGATACAACCTGGTGCCGGTGAACCTTACCTTTTCGATGTAGTTACTGCAGTTGTTTTAGGCGGAATAAGTTTATCAGGAGGCGTTGGCAATATATTTAAAACAACCTTGGGTGTCTTACTTTTAGGTATAATTAATAATAGCATGGCAATACTCGGCTTACCATACGAAAATCAACAAATGATAAAGGGAGCAGTATTTATTGTTGCGTTAATATACGTTGAGTTTATAAATAGAAAAAGAATGTATTTCTAAAGTTATGCCAAATAAAATAAAGAATTTTATTTTTGATAAAAAACTATTAATACTAATGGTAGTTTTTATCATAATCATTACTGTTGTTGATAAAAAATTTTTTAGCCTTGTAAATATCATAAACCTTTTCAGTCATAGTGCGATTTATGGGATATTGGCAGTTGGTATGACTATATTGATGGTGAGTGGGGTTTTTGATCTTTCAATAGGAGCAGTAATGGCTTTATCTGGTATCATTGCTATTATTTTACAGCCGTATGGTCTAATAATATCCTTAATCGGTGGCCTAATGGTTGGTATAATAGTGGGTTTAATTAATGGTTTATTAGTAACTTATGCTAAAATACAAGCATTTATGGCAACTCTTGCAACCATGGTTTTTGTAAGGGGAATTTGCTTATCAGTTACAAGTGGTACATCAATATCAAGTACATCAGAATCATTTAACCAAATATATGACACATATTTTTTTAATATTCCGATTGTTGTTATTTACTCCTTGATAATATATCTGATTGGCTGGTTTTTATTGAGTCATACCAAATTCGGCAAATATTCCTATGCCATAGGCGGAAATGTTGATTCAGCTGTGCTTGCTGGTATTAATGTCAATTTATATAAAATACTTTATTTCATGTTTTGTTCCTTCTTAGCATCTGTTGCGGGAATAATATTATCTTCTAAAACAACTACAGGCTCAACTGTTTTAGGGGATGATGTAAATTTGATTATTATTTCTGCAGTAGTGCTTGGCGGTACAAGTCTTTCAGGCGGCAAAGGAACAATTCTCGGTACATTTTTTGGCGTTATTTTTTTTGGGTTAGTTTCAAGATCGATGATTTATCTCAATATCTCGAATCTTTATCAGCTTATTTTCAGAGGATTAATAATACTAATCATTGTAATGCTTGACGCACTGGC
>CAYGYY010000215.1:0-1817 GCA_964354265.1 uncultured Actinomycetota bacterium | reverse complement strand
AATTTGGCCCGGATACTGTAAACGATATGACAATAAACGGAAAGCGTTCAGACTACAGGATGAGGCTCGCCCTGGCAAAGATAGGGGATATTGACATAGAATTAATCCAGCCAAGGGACGACAAAAGCATATATGCAGATTTTCTTAAAATTTATGGTGAAGGGTTCCATCATCTGGCATACGAGGTCGATGACTTTGAAATGCTGATGCAATATATGGAAAAAATCGGCATAAAAGTGTCAATGAGCGGAAACTGGTGCGGCAAACACATATGGATGTATCTTAGCACTGAAGCTGATTTAAAGCATATAGTGGAACTAAATAGCACAGAACCAGGGTTTATTTATCCTGAACCGTTAGAACATTATCCTGCAGGGTAGTTTAAAGTCATACCGGATAATTCTGTAACCTCTTAACAGTATAATATTTATAGAAACATAAAGAATTATTTAAAAAGTTATGAAAGAATCAATATTGGGAATCGATATAGGTACTTCCAGTATAAAATGCAGTCTCTTTGATTTTAATGGCAGGGAACTTCTAAGGTCTTCAAGTGATTATCAAAATATCTATAAGGACCCTGGAATTGTCGAAATAGATAATGAAGTCCTTTGGGGAGCAGTCGTAAAGGCCATCAAAGAAATAGTCAGTCTCTGTTCGGGCAAGTATAAAATAATCTCTGTCGGGATCTGTGCAATAATGATAATGCCGGTCCTTTTGGACAGCAAAAATAATGTAATAAGGCCTATAATACACTGGTTTGATTCAAGACCGCGCCAGCAATATTATGAGATAAAACAGAAAGGTTTGGATAAGCTTATCTCAGAGTTTTCTGGCAGCGCATTTACTGGCGAAAGCACAATTAATACGCTTTCCTGGGTAAAGACTTTTGAACCCGATAATTATAAAAAAATATCAAAATTTATTCTGCTTAAAGACTTTATAAGGTTTAAGCTTACCGGTAAAATCCTGAGTGACTTTGGAGATGCGTCAGGCAGCCAGATGTTGGATACAAGAAAGTGGAAATGGTGCAATGAGTTGATCGAAGCACTCGGATTTAAAAAGCACATATTCCCTGATCTTTTTAAACCTTATGAAAACGCTGGCAATATATCCAGGCAGGCAGCAGGCTTAACAGGTCTTGAACCCGGCACTCCGGTAGCTGTAGGTTCAGGTGATGGCATAACAACAATATTTGGTCTGGGAATCTATAGAGAGGGACAGGTAGGCGTCACTGTAGGCTCAGCCGGTGTAATTGCGGCACCTTCAAGGACCTATCCTGAAGATGATAAATACAGGGGGTATATATTCTGCCATCCGATGTGCGACAGGTGGTTTACATTGATGGCAACAGCATCTTCAGGGGCAATACTTAAATGGTATCTTGAAAACCTGATAAACGATAAGGAAATAACGTATAGAGATCTAGATATTGAAGCAAACAAGTCGCCTGCCGGTTCTAACGGCCTGTTATTTCTACCTTACCTGTTGGGTTCAAGGAATCCTCATAGTAATCCCAGAGCTTCAGGCACTTTTTTAGGGCTTCGCTATAATCATAAGAGAAGCGATATAACACGTGCGCTACTTGAGGGTATTTCATTTGAGCTGTTGGATATTTTCCATGCTGAAAAGGAAATACTTCTTAAAAGGAATATTACAATAAGTAAAGTAAAGTTATCCGGCGGGATAATAAATAGTAACTTCTGGATGCAGGTACTTGCAGATATTTTAGGTAAAGACATCATTACAACAAAAGTAAAGGAACTGGGGACACTTGGGTCCTCTATTATTGCAGCAGTTACAGCAGGAATCTATAG
>CAYGYY010000214.1:0-1830 GCA_964354265.1 uncultured Actinomycetota bacterium | reverse complement strand
AAGAAGCTGATGAGATGGTCGCTCTTGTCAGGCGCAAGAAATTAATAGCAATGACAGGTCATGTAATAAGGTTTTACCCGGAATATGTGAGAGCAAAAGAAATAGTTGCAAGCGGAAGATTGGGAGCACCTATGTTCTGTTACTCTGAAAGACTTGCCAGCCCACCGGATTGGACATCCTGGCGGTTTGATGAAAAATACAGCGGAGGCGCTGCGCTTGACCTTCATATCCATGACCTTGATTTTCTTATATGGTTATTTGGAAAACCTGTTTCTGTTCAATCTCAAGCATTATTTAACCAATTTCATGGCGGTATTGTCCATATAAGTAGCATGATTGAATTTAATGGAAGTAAATCAGGCCTTGCTCAGGGAGGATGGGATTTTCCTGCGTCCTTTCCATTCACAGCAGGTTTTAAAATACTCTGTGAGTATGGAGCAATAGAATGGGGATTTAGGGCAGGCAAAAATATAGAAGAAAAGTATAAAAAACCTGATTTTCTTATTTATAAGCCTGATGAAAAAATAATAATCAATGATATAGATAAAACAGATTCATTTGTAATTGAAGACAGATATTTCATATCATGCATAAAAAATGATAGGGAACCCGCAATTGCAACTTTTAAAGATGGCCGTGATACGCTGGAACTTGCGCTATTAACTATAAAATCAGCTAAGGAGGGTAGAATAGTTTATACTTCATTTTCAGCAGAAAGGGGAACAGGTATTAATGAAGAAAAATGACGGGCTTATTCTATCAATTGACCTTGGCACATCAAATATAAAGGGAGCCATCTTTGATACTAATGGAAAAGAGGCAGCAAAAGCTTCAATTGAATATTTCCTGCTCACTCCTGCAGAATCTATTGTTGAAAATAATGTTGAAGTTTACTGGGATAGTGTAAAAGCAATATTAAAAGAATTATCCGGGAAAATGGGAAGCAGGATAAAGGAAGTAATTGCAATTGTCACCAGCTCCCAGGGCGAGACACTGGTCCCTTTAAATAAGGATATGAAGCCCTTAAGGAACGCAATTGTCTGGATTGATACTCGTTCTATTGCAGAGGCCCGTGAAATTGCAGCTAATGTTGATTTGCAGGAGCTCTACAGGAAGACCGGCTACCCAGAGGTTGACCCTTCATGGCCTGCAACAAGGATATTGTGGCTTAAAAAAAATGAACCTGACATCTTTTTGCACACTCACAAGTTTATGCTTCTTCATGACTATATTCTTTACAGGCTTTCAGGACAGGTATATGGGGAAGCAACTACATATAATTCTTCGTATTATTATGATATAAGGCAATTTGAATATTTAACAGACATGCTGGATTTTATAGGCATAACTGCGGACAAGCTCCCGGAGGTAGTCAAAAGTGGCACGATTATTGGCAATATCTCAGAAGAAGTTGCTTCAATTACAGGGCTTGATATAAAAACAAAAGTCATAGCCGGGGCATTGGATCAGATATGCGGAGCAGTAGGGGCAGGAAATGTAACTAAGGGTATGGCAACTGAGACAACAGGAAGTGCATTTGCAATGGTCATCACAACTGGCGAACCGATAACAGATTATAGTTATAAACTCCCATGCGTACTTCATGCCGTTCCGGACACATACGGCTTGATGCCATACAGCTCAACCGGAGGAATGGTTCTTAAATGGTTCAAGGATAATTTCTGCAAGGAGGAGTCACAAAAAGCAGCCATGACTGGTAAAAACGTATTTCAATTACTTGATAGAGAAGCAGAAAAAATAAGTCCGGGCAGCGAAGGTCTGATAATGCTCCCATTTCTGACAGGCGCACTGTTTCCTGAATATGATCCT
>CAYGYY010000213.1:0-1875 GCA_964354265.1 uncultured Actinomycetota bacterium | reverse complement strand
GATTTTCACCTACAAGTATTACGGCAAGCCCGGGCCTTAACATTTTTGTCTTTATCAGTTCCCCGGCTTCCTGTTTTATCTCATTTTTTATATCTGCTGATATCTTATTTCCATTTATCAGTTTAGCCATTTTTATGTCCTCTCAAAACTTTTTTCAATATGTTTTTTGATTAAATATTATTTATGATTAACAATATTAGTCTAAAAAAGGCCGACTATTTTTCCATCATCGTCTATATCCACTCTGTTGCCTGCTGGTACTTTTGGAAGACCCGGCATAGTCCTCATTTCGCCAAGGAGCGGGTACAAAAATCCTGCGCCAACAGAGGCCCTGACATCTCTTATTGGCACTCTATAGTTGGTCGGCCTGTTTTTGAGGTTGGGATCATGGGAGAGCGAAAGATGCGTTTTTGCCATGCAGATAGGAAGAGCACCAAAACCCTGCTTTGTATAAAGGTCGATTTTCTTTTCTGCAAGTGGAAGGTAGTCTACGCCATCTGCGCCATATATCTTAGTTGCGATAGTCTCGATTTTCTTTTTAATAGGCCAGTCAAGGGGATAGAGGAACTGGAAGTTGGAAGGTTTTTCAGCAGCCCTGACTACAGCTTGTGCAAGCTCGGTACCTCCTGCTCCGCCTTCTAACCATACCTTGCTTATAACTGCGTCTTCTGCGCCGGCAGCTTTTGCCCTTTCCCTTATTGCATCTATCTCTTCTATTGTGTCGCTGTCAAAATTATTGACTGCAACGACTACAGGAATGCCGAACAGTTTCATATTTTCAATCATTTTTTCAAGATTTGCGCAGCCCTTGACTACTGCGTCCAGGTTTTGTCTTTCCATAGCTGCCTTGTCAACCTGCTGCCCGGGTATAAATTCAAACCCACCGCCATGCATTTTCAAGGCCCTTACGGTACAGACGATAACTGCAGCACTTGGTGTTAGTCCACTGTAACGGCATTTGATGTTCATGAATTTTTCTGCGCCCATATCTGCGCCGAAACCGCTCTCTGTTACAACATATTCCCCAAGCTTGATTGCCATCTGGTCCGAAATAATGGAACTGTTTCCATGGGCTATATTTGCAAAAGGCCCTGCATGCACAAAACATGCTCCATGCTCGAGCGTCTGAAGAAGGTTTGGTTTAATTGCATCCTTTAGAAGGACGGTCATTGCGCCTGCAACTTTGAGGTCTTCTGCTGTCACAGGTTTTCCATCATATGTCGAACCAAATACTATCCTGCCGAGCCTTTTCCTCAGGTCTTTCAAATCTGTAGTAAGCGCAAGTATTGCCATAACTTCTGAAGCTACAGTAATATCAAAACCGGTTTCCCTGGGATTGCCATTGGCAGCCCCACCGAGACCAACGATTATATGTCTCAGGACCCTGTCGCTGATATCTACAACCCTGTTCCATGTTATGCTGAAAGGATCGATGTTTAAGTCGTTCCCCTTCATCAGGTGTGTGTCAAGGAATGCAGCAAGAAGATTGTGGGCAAGCCCTACAGCATGTATATCTCCAGTAAGATGGAGGTTGAAGTCTTCCATGGGAAGGACCTGTGAATAACCTCCACCTGCAGCTCCTCCCTTAATCCCGAATACCGGTCCAAGTGAAGGCTGCCGGATGCAGGTAATTGTCTTTTTGCAGATTTTATTTAATGCCTGGCTGAGTCCTATTGTGGTAACAGTCTTTCCCTCTCCAAGCGGGGTGGGCGTAATTGCTGTTACGTCAATTAATTTACCATTTGGTTTATCCTTGAGGCTTTCAAGGATTTCAAGCTGCACTTTTGCTTTATAGTTTCCATAGAGTTCCAGGTATTCTTCGCCAATACCTATGGATGCTGCCACTTCTTTGATTGGCTTAATTTTTGAGGCTTG
>CAYGYY010000212.1:0-1879 GCA_964354265.1 uncultured Actinomycetota bacterium | reverse complement strand
GCGTTTATTTTAATACTGGCTACAGTATTATTTAGCCCGAGGGGAATCTTTGGTTCAAGAGTATAGGCGTTGTATTCTTAATTTAAAGAAAGGAGTAAGCCTTTAATGAGTGGAATAATTACTACATTTATACAGCTTTCTACTGTTTACATTTTACTTGGTTGGGGAATGTTTTTAGTCTGGCGCGTAGGGCAATTATATGTAGGGTCAATCTTTACGATGATTATTGGCGCCTATGGCAGCGCTTATTTGGTAAAAGCTTTAGGATGGCCATTTCCTGCAGCTCTTGCTGCAGTAGTGCTTGCAGGAGCATTGATTGCTTTTATATTTTCATTTGGATTTGCAAGAGTGTCAGGTTTTGCCTGCGGCATAGGTACAATAGCTCTTCTCTTTATAGCACAGGCAATTGTCTGGAGTATACATGCTTTTGGAGGCGTTCACGGATATTTTGGTGTGCCCATGCCGGAATATATACTTGTTTTAGCTTTGGCATCTTTACTTATTGTAGGGTTCCTTATATACAACCTGGTCCATTCCAGATTAGGCAGAGCAATAGAAGTGGTCAATACAGATATTAACCTGGCCAATACCCTGGGAATTAATGTCTACAAGCTGAGAATAACCCTACAAACAGCTGCAGGAGCCATAGGCGCACTGGCTGGAGTTATATACTCTTTTACTATGGGCATGGTCCAGGTGCAGAATATTGGTGTTGGTGTATTGCTTGAATTAATCGTCTTCTTCTTTGTGGGCGGATCTTCAACCATGTGGGGCATTTTAATATTTGCACCGGTCTTATATTCATTTCATCTATTTTTACCCAGTTCCATAGCGATGTTTACGGATCTTATCTTTGGTATTCTTCTTATAGTAATAATGATGCTGCGGCCTGAAGGGATAATAGGCAAGGATATGTTTAAGGGTATAAGAAGAAAATTACAAAAGTGATTTTTTAAATTTTATAAATATCGACTGATTTATAAATAAAATATTTTTAGATCTTAAAAAAGGAGGTGAAAAATTTTATCAACTTTTTACAACAGGAGGTGAAAATAAAAAAAATTTTCTATACAAAAAACACTTTTAATTCAAAACACCTTAAAGGAGGTTAGATGTTGAAACTAAAATTAGTTAGTATTGTGGTTGTGATTACGCTAATAGCAGGTATGGTAGTATTATTATCTGCCTGTAAGGCAGAACCGGAAGTAATTATAGAAACAGTACCGGGAGAAACAGTAGTCGTAACAGAGATAGTAGAGGTTGAAGTTGAAGCCACCTCTCCGCAGGATCGCTGGGAAATTCCTTATTTAGATGTATTGACTGGTGGTTTTGCCGCTGCGGGCGTACCTGCTGCATGGGCAATCAAGGAAGCTGAAAAAGATATCAATGCTGCGGGCGGCATAGCAGGAAAACCAGTTGATTTCGTACTTTATGATACTGGCAGCACCACAGATGTGGCCAGAGTTGCAATTGAAAAGGCTCTTGCAAAAAATCCAATTTATATTATGTCTTTTGATGCCGGTGAATCTGCAGAAGCTACTATGACTCTGACTTCCCAGGAACAGGTATTTACATTATGCTCTGTTGCTGGCGCAGATACCAATGAATTGTATCTTCCATGGAATACTGGCTGGACAAACTATATGGATAATTCAGCAGGGGCTGTTGAACTTGAATGGGTAAAGCGCCATCCGGAAATAAAAAAGGTGGTTCCTCTTTATGACAGTACAAATGTAACATACAAAAATGAAAGCGACTCGACAATGAAGTGGTTAACAGAATATGGGATCGAAGTGCTGGAACCAGTTACATTTGAACAGTTTACACAGGTGGACTATGGACCTGTAGCAGTGGAAGCGCTATCCAGGGAAGCTGACGG
>CAYGYY010000211.1:0-1882 GCA_964354265.1 uncultured Actinomycetota bacterium | reverse complement strand
AAAACAAGCAGGGCCCTTCCCCAATGTATATCCTCAAGGGTACTCAACGCAAAAAAGAAAACTGGAGTCAGGAAAAGTGAAAAACGAAAACGGAGGAGCTGTAGGGTTGAACTTTTAAGCATAAGCAAACCTCCGGTGAAATAAGATTAAATTTGAACGCCAGTACTTAGAGTATTTTATCCCTTTCTATTCTTTTTCTGATCTGTACAGACATTTTATCCAGTCCAAAGTCTGGATCTCCGTCTAAATTTGCTGCAAATCCTGAGCGCCACTGAGTTCCTCTTCCATCCAGGCGATAGAAATCAGTTTGAAAATAACGGGTTTTATTGCCTCTGGTTTCTAAGTTATATACCGGAAAAGCGCCAAAAAAACTGTAAATATTACCATTAAAAACGATATTTTGAGATATACTGCTCATTTCTCCCAAGAAAGTAACTACAAGTAGTGCATCAAAGCCCATTTCTACAACCTTATTCTTTAAGGTAATAGTGTCTTTCATTAATTCCGGTGTTACAAAATCAGTGGAACCACTTACATTATATCTCCGGCTTTTGAATTCTTTGATCACGCTTCTTTCTATACGCCTTCTAAACATATCCGGGTCCACACGCGCTAATATCAGGATATTCTTATAATCCCTTTTAACATAATCTGGTGCTATATAACTATCTGAAGTTTTTGTTTTTGTTTATTTGGAAGAAGAACAGGAGGACAGGCTGGCAATGACTATTAATAATCCCAGTGATATCAATAAATTATTGCAATTTTTAGAAAAAGATCGGGTCATTCGTATTTTTTTTCAAATATAGGTCAATCGGGCAAACCCGCAAGGACGGAAATTGACCTCAGGGAAATATTCGGCGCTTTACTTTTGTCTTTATTTAATTGCTAAGTATTCTCCCGGATAAATGCTGATATAAAACATAAACTGTAAACTAAAACCGTTATAACTTTGTAATTAGTTAGATTAGCGGCCATCTACCCAACTTAACTGGCCTTAAAATTTTCCTTGCCATGGAAAAATTATTGCTTATTAGCTGTATGCTGATATTGTCGGGCTATTCCGCATATTCACAGGAATTTGATAGTAGGCTTTCTGTTTCAGAAAGTATTGGACGACTTACGACTGATGCTCTAATTAACCTTGAAAAAGAAGGTTTTGAGAATGGCATTTTAGTTTCTGAAAATCTTAATATGCCAGACAAAGGAGCCCGGATCAAAAAGAAGACCGAACGTAATGGCTTTTTTGTAGTTTTTAATGAACGAGGCGATACCCAGTTTGTTGGGAATTATCGTAAGGGCCAATTAAATGGCAAATGGATGAGTTGGTTCAATAACCGCAATGCCTGTGATTCTGGTTTATTGATCAACAATCTGCCTGATGGTATCTGGAAGGGATGGTATGCCAATGGAAATCCAAGATATATTCTACAGTTCAATGCCCGTAAACTGAATGCCCTGAAAAATGAATTGGTCAATCAGCCTAAAATAAAATATTTCAATCTCGCTAATAGGCGCCCTGACGAGGCCTCAATGCATTATGATGCCCTTTTATTATTCGGGCATGAAACTCCGGAAGTCAAAACCATTTTATTAAGTAAGAAAGTCAATCACCCTGTCTATTCTTTGGAAACAGTAAAGAAAATTGTCGCACAAAATGTGGAAGTAAACAATGGCTCATATTATAAGGCTCCATTTTCAGAGGGTTTGTTGCATGGACAATTCACTTCTTTCCATCCCAATGGTTCGGTCAAAGAATCCGGTCTGTACCTCAACGGACTGAGGGAAGGTATGTGGGAAGAATATACTCTGCAAAAAGAGAAAGCGGTGGGTACATACAGGCAGGGCTACCGCAATGGCGAGTGGAGGTATTACAGCAAGG
>CAYGYY010000210.1:0-1904 GCA_964354265.1 uncultured Actinomycetota bacterium | reverse complement strand
TCATCCGGCTCTACTTCTATTTTCCTTGTTCTGGAAATGTATTTTGATATTGCTTCCCTGAGTGCCGGAATACCTGCAGAAGGCCCGTAATGGGTATAGTTCTGCCTCAATGCAATAATTGCTGCTTCCTTTATATTTGCAGGGGTATCAAAATCCGGTTCACCAAGACCGAAGCTTATTATATCTTTGCCCTGACTTTTCAGCTTGTTAACCTCAGCTAAAACTTTAAATGCGTTTTCTGTGCCTAAACTTAACATCCGGTCTGCCAATTGCATGTTTGTCGTTCTCCAATCTTTAAAAGTTTACTTTTTTTAATTAATAAGGTAGTTATTTTTGAAATTATTAATTTTAAAACTTTAGATTTTCTGTAAAGAACTTAAAAATTACTATAAATATTTGTGTAAGTGTAATAATGGTTTAACGGCATACTGGCTAAACCAGTTAATAATATAACATCAATAACTAGTATTGTCAAATTATTATAATGAGATTATTATAATGAGATTTTCTTATAAGGAGATTGTGTTTTACTGATGAAATTCCCTGGGAAGTCTTTATATCAAGTAGGCTTTAGCGTTTTAGACATTGTCAGTCTTCAGTAATTATAACCCTGCATGGCGCACCGGTTGTGTTCATAACGTTTAGTGGGCAAACAGAAAGTTTGACTTTAAAATCTTTTACCTGTTCCAAGTTTACCAGCGGAGCAACAAGTATTATATTATGGCTATAAAAAGTCCTCGAGAGCCCCTGCTGGTTGTTGAGGTTATCCATGGAAGGGCTGTCCATGCCGATAAGGAAAGGCTTTTTTAATAGTATGTATTCATAGGCATCTTTTTTTAAAAACCAGTAATTCTTCAGGAAATCCGGCTTTCCCCAGTGGCTACCCCAGCCGGTTGCAAAAATTATTGCTGCTTTTTGGGGTATCTCATTTTTTTCTGCTGCCTTTATGTCATCAAATGAAACATAGGGATTCAACCCCTCTTTTTTCAGCTTTTCCAGGTCGAACTTTAGAACGTATGCATCTATATTGTAAAGACTTGCAATATCTATATCGTGTACTGCATAAGATGAATCAAGGCCAAGCCCGTGTGAAGGCATCACCATATATGTACCTGTCAACATATGAAACCCTTCGAAAGCCTGGGAATATGACCTGTAGTCCACCCAATCAGGAAGTTCTATATCTACAAGCTTAAAATCCGTAAAAGGTGGCCCATATCCCCACATTCCTTCATAAATGCGTCCCGATACATCTATTATTTTCATTTTTTTAAATTTCTCAGTTATAAAAGGTTTAGCTTAAAATATTTTTTACTTTTTCTGTAATAGTCTGGCTATTAGGAATGCAGACCTTCTCAAGATACCAGTTCTGCGGCAGGCAGACATTTAAACCGCCAAATCTTTGGATTGGGGCATCCAGGTAATCAAACGCTTTTTCGTTAAGTATTGCCGAAATTTCTGCACCGATTCCGCATCTTTCAACCGCTTCATGGACAATCAAAGCTCTTTTTGTCTTCTTTACAGAGCTTATAAGCGTTTCGACATCGAGGGGAACAAGGGTCCTGGGGTCTACTACCTCCACACTTATTTTATCTTTCTCCAGTTCTTCTGCTGCTTTAAGTGCTTCGTGCACCATAAATGAAGTCGCAATTACAGTGATGTCTTTACCTTCTTTTTTAATATCAGCTTTTCCCAGCGGTATAAAATATTCCTCTTCCGGAACCATTCCTGCAATACCATATAGTTTTTTGTTTTCAATACACATTACCGGGCTGTCTTCTCTTATGGCAGTTTTTAATAATCCTTTTGCGTCATAAGGCGTTGAAGGCATTACTATCTTCAACCCTGGGAAATGGCAAAACAATGCTTCGAGAGACTGGGAGTGCTGGCATCCTATTCCACCT
>CAYGYY010000209.1:0-1913 GCA_964354265.1 uncultured Actinomycetota bacterium | reverse complement strand
AACATTATGATTGTAAAAACTGCTATTAACGCAAATCTATGTTTTTTTAACAATTTTTGCTCCTTAAAAATACCGGGTCAACACATTTAAAAATTTAAAAACCCGATTTAATATTTATTTAAGAAATGAAAACAATATATGAAATTATACATATATTTATAATAATTTAATATAAAGCAGAACCGGGCAATGATCAGAGCCTATAATATTTGAAAGTATAAGAGAGTTTAGGACCCTATCTTTTAAGCTTTTGCTGATGAAAAAATAATCCAGCCTCCATCCGACATTTCTCTGCCTTGACCTTGTCTTATAGTCCCACCAGGTATAATGGCCGGGCTCATCACTGTATAAGCGGAACGCATCATAAAATCCTGCATCAAGAAGGCTGTCAATCCATGCCCTTTCTTCCGGTAAAAACCCGGTATTATTGACATTCTGTTTGGGCCTTGCAAGGTCCATTGGTTTATGGGCCGTATTTATATCTCCTGTAACTATTATGTTCTCCCCTTCTTTTATAAGGGTTTGGAGGTATTTGAGGAATTCATCGTAAAAATCAAGCTTATAGGCAAGCCTTCGCTTATCCCGCCCGCCGTTTGGCATGTATGTGTTAAAAAGTATGAAATCTTTAAAATCAAGCCGGATGATTCTACCCTCATCATCAAATCTTTCTATTCCAAAGCCCTGACCAACACATAAGGGTTTTATTTTTGAATAAATGGCAACCCCACTATAACCGGGCCTTATTGCGCATGAAAAATATGAATAGTATCCGCTAATGGACCTTAGCTCATCAGGGATATTGTCTTTGTGCACTTTTATTTCCTGGAGGCACACTATGTCAAAATCACCCTTGCCAATAAAATCATGGAATCCCTTTTTGCTTATTGCCCGCAGTCCATTTACGTTCCATGAAATTATTTTTAGGGTAGTGCTGTTCTGGTTTGTGTTTATGGTCATATTTTTATGATTATAAAAGAAAATATATTATTGAATACCTATTATAATCAAATCTGTCTAATAATAATCAATTTATTAAATAAAATAATAAATAAATTAATAATTATATTTATTAATATATAAAATTTTATATAATAAGTATTTATTATATTTAGTAATAACTTTAATAACATTAATATTTAAATTAGAATAATTAAAAGTGAGTAATAATAAAAAATCTCCCTTAAAAGAACGACCGTTACATGTAGCAGGTCAGTCACTTGATGAAAAAATCAATGATTATATTTCATATAATGCATCAAATTATTATACAGTCATAGGTATAACTGTTTCTGTGACAGCTGCTTTATGGATATATTATTTCTTTCCAAAAATTCTTATCCCAATGTTTTTGACAATCGTTACTGTGGTTACAGTTATTATTTGTTCGTGCAAGTTAGCTACCCTTAAAAGGAAAGTTAAAGATGCTGCCTTAGGCAGGAATGGAGAAAGAATAGTAGCAGAAATACTGGATGACTTAAGAAGTGGGGGTTGTGTTGTATTTCATGATATCGTGGACAAAAACAATAGTTTTAACATAGACCATGTTGTGCTCAGTCCCAATGGAATATTTACTGTTGAAACAAAAACATACAGTAAACCACCAAAGGGTGAAATATCTTTTAAAGCAGACAACATAATTGTCGGTGGTTTTAACAAGGGAGATAAGATAATTAAACAGGCGGAATCCCAGGCAAAATGGTTAAAGTCAATGCTAAGGGAAAGTACAGGTAAGAATTATAATGTAATGCCAGTGATTGTGTTTCCGGGATGGTTTGTTCAGCCAATGCCGGATAGTCTTAAGAAAAGAATCTGGGTACTTAATCCTGAAGTGCTGCAATCCTTTATTAAAAACGAATCTGAAACAATAGAAGAAAATGATATACGCTTAGCAGCGTTTCATATTTCAAGGTATA
>CAYGYY010000208.1:0-1915 GCA_964354265.1 uncultured Actinomycetota bacterium | reverse complement strand
TTTTTTAAATATGGCCTCAGCAATTTGTGGATTATGCATCAAGTCATAAAATAATTGCTCCATGCTCCTCATATACCATGCTATTTCAAATGCGCCTCCAGCATAAAGAACTATAGCTTTTTTCCCGCTACCCCCTATTTTTTTAATTTCTTCCTTTATATAATAAGCGTCAAACCAGTCTGTTTTTGGCCACGGATATTTTTCTATTTCATCAACGTCTTTTATGTTGATTAAAGGATGAGATTCAATTTCATAATATTTTGCATACTTTGTTTTTATTGGTTTCCAAGAAATTCCAAAATAATCTTTTTTTATGTTGTCAACACCCATAAAATTAGTCTCTGTGAATTGCTTAGGTCCAATATATCTGGGGGCAAAATGCCATAAATCAACACCAAGTAATTCTAAAAGGCTATTGTAATCCCCGCAGTTTAAATGTTTAAGCAATTTACTTATTACCTCATCTGTAGCAGCAAAATCAAGTGGTGGCCTATCAGGATTTTCATGATTTAAAGCTATCATTACCCTATCATAAGAATCCATAATTGATTTACCTTTCAATATAAATAATAAATAAAATCATTGACTTGTAAAAAAGTTTCAAATTTATAAATCTTTTTTACTGTTTAACTGCGCCCTTTGTAAGCCCGCTGATTATAAATCTACTGAAAAAGAGAACTAAAATAATAGGAGCTATCATTGCTATTATACCTCCTGCAGACATTAATCCCTTTTGTATGATATATTTGCCTATAAAGCTTGCTATTACGACAGACAACTGCTTTGTTTTCGAAGTCGCAAAAATAAGAGGTAGGAAGAACTGGCTCCAACCAGTTAAAAAACTTATTATAGCTACAGAGGCTATTACTGGTTTTGCAAGTGGAATTAAAACTTTAAAAAATGATTGAGTTCTTGAGCAGCCATCAATATATGAAGCGTCCTCCAGGTCTTTTGGTATTGTCTGAAAATAGCTTGCCGACATCCAAATTGTAAGTGGCATTGCAAATGATGTATAAAGAATTGCCAGACCTATGTATGTGTCCGTTAAATGCAGAGTAGCCATAATTTTTATAAGGGGTATTGCAAAAACAACTACTGGAATAGGCATGGTTAATATGATTATTAAAAATAAAAATCTCTTTCCATAAAACTTAAATCTGGTAAATGCATACCCTGCTACCGTAGCAATAATCACATTTAATACAGTACTTATAATGGAGACAATAATACTATTTCTTAATGCATCTTTAAAATCCTGTATTTCTCTTTTTGCTTTTGTACCTGTCACATCATATTTACCAGCCTCAGCTCTTATATTAAATCTTTCAGGTAGAAGTAATTTATAATTATTAAAAGTAATATCTTTAATATTTAATATTGGAGGTTTTTGTATTAAATTTTTTTCAGGCATAACACTCATTATAAAAGTCCAGGTAATAGGACCTAAAGACCATATTACTATTAAAATAACAAATATTATAAGAAGAATATTTTTTCTTAGGAAAATCAAAAACTTATTTTTTTTCATTTAAGCCTGTATTTCTCTATATAAATTTCTTAAATATAAAATACTGAATACTGCACCCAATACCAATAAAATATATGCTATTGCACTTCCAAAACCCAAATCTAAAAATTTAAATGCTTTCATGTAGGATTCCATAGCAATAGATCTGGTATCTGCTCTGAATTTGGCAAACACATAAATTTCATCAAAAACATTCAATGCAACAATTGAAGATATGCTTAAAACTATTGCCATGGTTGGCATTATTGCTGGAAATGTTATATGTAAGAAACATCTGTAAGCATCTGCACCATCAATTCTGGCAGCTTCATAAAGCTCGTCTGGTATAGACTGCAGCGCTGCCAACACCATAACAGTCATCAAAGGCAAATATTTCCATAATAAAAT
>CAYGYY010000207.1:0-1925 GCA_964354265.1 uncultured Actinomycetota bacterium | reverse complement strand
GAACCTGGGATTGCTCTTCATACAATTGAATTCAGGAATTGCGGTAAAGATGAAATTGCATATAATGGTATGATACTTGGAATGAAAGCAACCGCGCTTACAGCAGTTAGGATCTTGCTGGATAATTGTTATTTAAAAAGCATTAAGAAAGAATTTGATGAATCCAGAAAAAAGGATTTATATAAATTAAAGTAGAGGAGAAAACCAATGAAGCTTGCAAAAAGGATGAGTAGATTAGGCACAGAGAATGCTTTTGTTGTTCTTGCAGAAGTAACAGAACTGAAGGAAAAGGGTAAGGATATTATAAATTTTGGTGTTGGTGAACCTGATTTTGATACTCCCTTGAATATTAAAAATGCAGGGATAAAGGCAATTGAAAATAATTTGACACATTACAATCCACCTGCAGGTGTTCCTGATTTCAGGAGGACTGTTGCTAAATACATAAGCAATACCAGGAATGTTGATTTAGATATGGACAATGTGATAGTCGGCCCGGGGACAAAACCTATTATTTTTTATGCTATAAGTGCTCTCATTGAAAGTGGAGATGAAGTAATATATCCAAATCCTGGCTATCCTATTTATGAATCATTGATAAATTATGTCGGAGGAAAAGCTGTGCCTCTGCCAATCCTTGAAGAGAAAGAATTCAGTTTTGATATAACTGACCTTAAGAAAGCAATCGGTCCAAAAACAAAGATGATAATACTGAATTCGCCACAGAACCCAACCGGAGGTGTATTAAGTAAAACAGATCTTGAAGCAATAGCAAAAATAGTAGAAGAAAATGACCTTTGGGTGATGTCAGATGAAATCTACAGCAGGATAGTATACGAAGGCGAATTTATCAGCATAATCAGTATAAAAGGAATGAAAGACAGGACAATACTTATTGATGGATTTTCAAAAGTATATTCCATGACAGGATGGCGCTTGGGTTATGGAATAATGACAAAAGAGCTTATAAGGCATATGATTAATCTTAATACCAATGTAGTCACGTGTGCTGCAACTTTCACTCAATATGCCGCTATAGAAGGTTATGAAGGTCCCCAGGATGATACCTATAAAATGCTCGAGGAATTCAGGAAAAGAAGGGATCTGATAGTAGAAGGACTGAATTACATCGAAGGATTTAGCTGCCTTTCACCAAAGGGAGCTTTTTATGTTTTCCCAAATGTCACCAAGGCATGCAGAAACCTTGGGCTGAAGGATTCTAAAGAATTGCAACAACACCTGCTTCATAAAGCTGGAGTAGCTGTTCTTCCCAGGAGCTCTTTTGGTATAAAAAATAAAAACGAAAACGAAGAATATATAAGGTTATCATATGCCACATCAAGGGGAAACATAATCGAGGGTTTAAAGAGAATAAAAGATTCAATAGAAAAATAATCAACATATTGTCCATTACAATAAATCATAATGTTATTCATGCTTATAATATAGCTCAATACATCTGCAGTTTTCTAGTTGCTATAATTTTTTCACTTCCTGGAGGCAGCTCTTTAACATCTTTTAAAATTGGTAATTCTACACTATTAAATATTTCAATATACCCAGAAGTCCTTCCCGAGTCTCTTAGGAGACTTGCAATTATTAATTTTGATTGATTTAGAGTTTCATAAAAATTTAATTTTCATGGTTTTAATTTGGTATTAGGTTTTTCAGTTAATGCATACTTCTTACCGCAACATTGCTCATCAGCAATGCCGTTCTGAACATCATGAGAATATGGTGAGTGCTGAACTGTTTAATTGTATTAAAAATAAATTGGAGCGGGTGCTGGAGGAGGGACATTAATTACCACGGTATCTGTATGCCAACCGTTATGCCATCCACCTTCGTTTTCCAGATACGTCTACCACCGACCGGTAGATGAAAATTAAAGGTAACATGCGGCTAGGCAAAAGCGCCCTTTTGAG
>CAYGYY010000206.1:0-1933 GCA_964354265.1 uncultured Actinomycetota bacterium | reverse complement strand
AACCTCTTTTATATTTCACTGTTGAATGAAGAAGACCAGATGCTGTCATTTATTAATAAGATTGGAGACCTTCATCTTGTGATTATGGAGCAAATCGTGAATGCTGCAGGAGGTCTTGATAAAATGACCTCTTCAGACTGGGATAACTTCTGGTTTCCTGATGGATATAAGGGATGCTGCTGCGATGACATATGTTCGCATGTAAGCCCGGAACTCTTTAAAAAATACTCAAAACCAAATAATAAAAAAATATTTGATAAATTCGGGTATGGTGAAATGCATAATTGCGGACCCCATCCCTGTGCAAGGGAATATAAAGACTATGGAACAAACAGGCTTAAAACAATCAATGTCGCTCCTTTTTTTACCATGCCTGAAATCGAAGATATATTAAGAGTGCTGGAGGGGACAGGAGCAATTCTAACATTTGATTATGTAATCGAGGAGCTTAATTGGGGGATGGAGAAGATCATATCAAATTATATCGAGGCTGTTGAAAAAGCAGTAAAATATAACGTGATTATTATTCCTTCATATTTTCCAATTGATACTTCAATTCATTCTGATGATGAAATCAGAAGCATTTATGATATCTTTGTCTCGATAAATACAGAATTTGCCAGTAGCTTAAAGTTAAAATAGAGATATTTTTTTTAAATCATTAATGAATTGTTGGTTAAAAATAAGAGTAAAGTAAGGATTTGATATAAATAATGGCGCTTCCAAGTGGAGTAAAATCTATAGAACAAAAAAGAACTTCCTCAAGACAGAGGGTACGGGATGTATTAAATAGAAAAAGACCTGATAGGTTGCCGATAGATATGGGTGGAAGTTTTTGCACCGGTATATCAACCACTGCATATAACAAATTAAGAGAGAATCTTGGATTAACAGCTGGGAAGCTGGCAAGAATGTATGATTTTAACCAGCAGTTGGCCTATCCTGAGATTGAAATTATAAAACATTTTGGTATTGATATTATTGATGCAGGACAAGGTTATCTGAAAGACGACACCTTCTGGCGCCAGTGGGTTCTAAATGATGGCTCAAAGTGTTTAATACCCAGGTATTTAAACATTGAGATGGATAGGGAAAATACTGTTTTACTAAAAGATGATAGTGGTTTGGTATTGGGTAAAAAACCCAAAGACTCATTATATGTTGACCAGACTTATTGGGTTTATAAAGAACTTCCTGAGATTCCTGATGAATTTGAAAGCCTGGATTTCCAGAAAAATATCTGGTCTATTCCAATGCCTCCTTTTCACTTGAATATTTATGATAAAAAAGAGTACATGGAATTTGAAACTACGCTTGCAGAGTTCTACAAGACCCAGGATTGCTCGATTTTATTATGTATGGGTTGCAGTATTGTAGAAATTGGCTACTTCTTGCGAGGTTTTGATAATTTTTTATGTGATATTTATTTGAATGAAAAAAAGGTAATAAGGTTGCTTGAAAAATTGACAGAAGGATACCTTGAATTCATAGATGTAGTCCTTAAGGCTGCAAAGCCATTTGTAGATGTCTTGTTTTTTGGAGATGATTTTGCAGGAGAGGATAGGATGTTTATACATCCTGATTTACTAAAACGGATATTTATTCCTTTTTATAAAAAAATATTCAACTACATTCATTCTAACAGCAATTGTAAGATTTTTTTTCATTCATGTGGAGCAATATTTGATGCCATACCCCTACTTATAGATTCAGGCATTGATATATTGAGTCCTGTTCAGACTTCAGCGAAAGGGATGGAAGCAGAAAAGCTTAAAAAAGAATTCGGTAAAGATCTAATCTTCTGGGGAGGGGGAGTTGATACTAAAAGAATCCTTCCTTTTGGTACTGAAAAAGAAGTTAAAGAGGATGTAAAACACAGAATAGATATTTTTAATGTGAATGGAGGGTATATTTTTAATACAATCCATAATAT
>CAYGYY010000205.1:0-1940 GCA_964354265.1 uncultured Actinomycetota bacterium | reverse complement strand
AAAATAAAACTCATTTATAAGCCTGCTGTCTGTACCCCAGAGGTCTATCGGTATCCTGTCCGGTTCTTTATGGTTTATAGCTAAATCGACTCTTTCTCGTGAATTCATATTATCTCCAAATTTTTATTTTCTAATATTTGTTATTGCTCATTTGCCCATATTCACTACAATGTTTAAACTTTAAATATTAAATTAATTGCCTGTCTACGCAGTTTTATAATATTAAATTCATTTAATATTTGGATTGTAAATCTGAGACTAATTCAAAGACCCCTCCCTTATCCAGACTCTGGTAAGCTTTGACATATATATCGTAGAGTTTTTCATATATTGCTGAATCTGCTCCGGGAGTATATTTTTTATCTGGGAGGACCATTCTTTCAACACCTTCTTTAATAGAAGCAAACAATCCTACGCCAACTCCTGCAAAAATTGAAGCTCCTACAATTGCTGCATCGGATACCTTAAGAGTAGAAACATCCATATCATACATATCACACTGTATCTGGTTCCAGATATCTGATTTTGCTGCGCCACCGATAAGCCTGGCTGAAGTGAGGCGGATTCCAGAATTCTTAATCGAATTAATTATGTCTTTCATTTCAAGGGTGATACCTTCCATGAAACATCTGGCAAGACAGGATTTATCGTGAGCAAATGTCAACCCTATAATGGTGCCTCTTGCATTTGCGTTCCATCTGGGCGCAGCTGAACCGGCAAAATAAGGCAGCATCAGCAGGCCTTTTGAGCCTGCAGGCGTATTATTTATAATTTTATCCAGGGTTTTATAGATGCCTCCTTTGTCGGCAGTTTCAACAGCTGAACTGAATAAAACAATTTCATCCCTGAACCACCTGAAAACTCCTGCTGCGCCGTTCTGCAAACCCTCCATCTGCCATTTCCCATTAATGGCATGATTGGTTATCATATTCATCATGTTTGGATCCCTGAAAGGCTTATCAAGATATGTAATTGCGATACCGCCGGTGCCTATAGCAACAGAAAGATCGCCCTCGCTGATAACTCCTGCACCTACAACTGCGCTGTTCTGGTCGCCTGCTCCAACACATAAGGGTGTACCTTCTTTAAACCCGAAAGCTTTTGCAGCCTGCCCTGATATTTTTCCAGCCCTGGACCCTGAAGGAAGCGGGGTGGAAAAACCTGAGGTTTGTAATTTAAAATTTTCCAGTAAAAAATCAGACCAGGCTAAATTATCTGTATCCCATAGTCCATAAAATGCAGCATCGGGCATATCGACAATAAAATCCTCGCAGCCAAGTTTCCTTAGAAAATAATCATGCAGCTGGACAACTTTTACAGTCCTTTTCCATATTTCCGGGTAGTTCTTCTTGAGCCAAAGAATTTTTGGCAAAACCCACGCGGGACCAAGCGGAAGGCCTGTTATGGAATAATACTTTTCTGCACCGATAGTTTCCCTTATATTCTCAACCTCTGCTGTAGTCCTTCCATCCTGCCAGGATATCATAGGTATAAGCTCATTTCCCTGGCCATCAACAAAAATGGTACAGCTGCGCTGGGCAGAGAGCGATATTGCAGCAATTGATGCAACGTCTATTTTTGTTTTTTCTATGCATTCCCTTGAAGCCTCCATAGCAGATTTATACATTACAGACAGATCCTGGTCCACCCAGTTTGGTTTTGGGTATATACAGGCATATTCCCTGTAACCGCTCGAAATAATATTTCCTTTAAGGTCAAATATGGCTACCTTTGCACCAGTTGTGCCTATATCTATACCCGCTAAATATTTGTCACTCATAAAAGCCAGCCTCTTTTTATATAATATATAATAAAATATTTGATAATAATCCGGGGAAAAATAATCAGTTATTCTTAGCAATTAAGGTATTATGCGTTTATAAGATTAGACTATTTATCCTGAAATTATCCTGAAATTCTTGCTCCATGAATAAGTACTT
>CAYGYY010000204.1:0-1968 GCA_964354265.1 uncultured Actinomycetota bacterium | reverse complement strand
GCAAGATATGGAAGCCTGTTTCTATAGCTTGCAACTGAATCTGAAAAACCCTGTATCTTTGGCCAGAATTTTTGGATTTTATTATATTTATAGAATATCCTGTCTACCTTAAAAAGCCTGGGTTTTGCAAGCAACAGAAAAAGGACAAAAGCAATCACCAAAAAAACTGCAATGACAATTATATAATTCTTGAGCAAACTGTAAATCGAAAAAGATGTTGCCACAAAAAAAACAGTTATAGAAATCAGGCCCAAAAAGCGTTCCATGAATACTGCAGAGGCACACCTGTCAACAGGCGCTTTCTTGTTTTTTGCAAGGTCATAAACCTTGAAAATATCCCCGCCAATATTAGAAGGAAGGATGTTGTTGTAAAAATATGCTATCATTATATTCTGGAAAAGATAGCTTCTTTTGATGCGTACATCCTGTGCCCTGAGCAGCACATCCCACATCAATGATTCAAGCCATAACATAAACAAATGAGTTAAAAGTGCAAAAACTATAAAAATAACACTTATATTTATAAGCGCAGCGTAAATCTCATCGAAGTTTTTATAATTCTTTAAGACTATAAAGGAAAGCAGCAGCAGACTTATGAAAATACGCAATAAATTTAAGATCCTGTCTTTTTTAGAAACTGCAGCAGTTACCTCATAAACTGTTTCGTTCATGCAAAAAAATATAGCAGAAAAACCCTATGTTTTGAATTATTAAATTTTTTTAAATGTGACCCAAAGACAGTGGCAGCCTAAACTGCAGTCTCGGTTTAACTATTCCTGCTAATCAGGGCGTTCTGGACAGTGCTATATTTATTTGCTGCATTCCAGAATAGAAATCCCTTTATTCCAAGGTCTTCGGCCGCATTTATCTGGGAAAGAATATCTTTTTCGGTATATTTCAAATCATAACTGAAAGCCTGCACCCAGGGGATTATACTGCAATCTGTGTCACCAATCCTTTCAAACCCTTTTTCAAGAGTGCGCTTTACAACCTCGTAGGGATGCGCTTCTGCATCATCAAATCCCATAAAATGCATATTGTAGTGTGATGGATAAGCCATAGGATAAATGTAATCGAGCTGCGGAGCCATTTCCTCTATTAACTGCCCTATACCCTGGTCGTTTTCAGTAATAAAAACCCATCCGAACACATCAGCTGATATTTTAATATTATAATACCCGGTTTCCCGCTGTACTCTGGCAAGGAAATTCTTTATTGCCCAGACCTTATCATGGTCATTGTTGTTATGCGGGTATAACGCATTCTGAATATTGCCCCTTGAAGGCGCCCTTACATAATCAAACTGTATTTCATCCACACCTTTTGATGCGAGGTCCCGGATTATTTTTATATAATAATCCCATGCCTGCTCACAATATATGTCAACCCAGGTTGAGCCTTCAAGCGTTATCGGCTTACCTGTATTCTTATTAAGTATGGCAAAATCTGTCCTGGCTTTTGGAAGCACACTGTCTTTAAATGTTACAAAGCGCGCAATGCTGTAAATGTTTCGCTCTTCAAATTCTTTGAGTACCTCATCTATGTCATAATATGCTTTAACTGCTCCGGTATCGACTGCTTCAGGAATGGTGCAGTTATAGTCTATATAACCCAAATCATCCTTTACATCAAAGACAATACTGTTGAGTTCAGTGTTTTCTATCATCTCATATATCTGCTGCCTTTTGGTTTTATTTCCAATGCTGCTATATCCTGTAAGATAAACCGCTTTTTGTGTGCCTGGCTCGATTTTCTGGTCTGCAATCTGGGCAGGCAAATTAATTCCAGGCATCCCTATTTGGGCAAAAATAAAACCTGTTGGGAAGACAATAAGGGGAAAAATAATTATAGACAGTGTTAAAAATAAGGACAATAAAAATAGTTTTCCTGGTTTATCTGCCATAAACTATATTTTAACTTAAATATTATCTAAATAAAAATTTGAATCTCTTAATAATGGCGGAAAAA
>CAYGYY010000203.1:0-1969 GCA_964354265.1 uncultured Actinomycetota bacterium | reverse complement strand
CCCTTGGGTGCACTTGATCTCAAATTAAGAGTAGCAATGCAGACAGTACTAAAAGATATCCAGAGAAACCTCGGCATAACTTTTATATATGTAACCCATGATCAAACAGAAGCAATAACCATGAGTGACAGAATTGTTGTTATGCGTCAGGGAGTAATTGACCAAATCGGGACGCCTGATGAGATTTATAACAGGCCTGCTACACCATTTGTGGCTTCTTTTATAGGTGAGATGAATTTTATTGATGGGAAGGTCTTAAAAGTTTACCCCGATAATCTTATAGTACAGGTTGGTAATTTTCCAATAACATGTTTAAAGAATAATTATGATATGTCTGAAAGTCAGGAAGTTCTGGTGAGCATTAGGCCTGAAAAAGTATATATACGACCGAAAGTAAAACTCCCTAATGAAATCGAAGCTAAACTCTCAAAGATAAGCTTCAGGGGTGATAACTATCAGATAACTGCTTCATTTAATAATTTCGAGCTTGTATCTGTAGTTGCAGCAAAGGATTTTGAATTATCCTTCAACTTGGATGAAAAAATAACAATTGGATGGGGTCTAGAAGATGTTCTAGTATTCCCGATAGAATTGAAGGAAAACATCATAAAATATAATTAAGCATATAAATAATCCAAATCCTTTTAAAGAAAATATACTATAAATAAAAAAATGAAACAAAACAAAAAAATTTCAAGGCAAAGTTTGTATGAGCAGAAACCAAGGTCTTTTATCCTTGGAATACCAGTAACTATATGGCTTATTCTCATTGTAATAATACCGGTATTTTTGATGTTTATAATGAGCTTTAAGCAGAAATCAGGCTATGATATAATCAATGTTTTTACTTTCAACAATTACCTGGAATTTTTTAAAAATGGCATATACTGGCGGCTGATGCTGAAAAGTTTCAGGATGGCATTTATTGTTTCAACTGCCGCAATAATTACAGGCTATCCTATGGCTTATTTTATCTCACGCAGACTCAGAAAATTCCGAAACTTTTTTTATATGCTAATAATAACTCCATTATGGGTCAGCTATCTTGTAAGGATAATCGCATGGAAGACAATACTGGGGAATAAAGGTCTTATAAACCTTGCTCTTATGAAGCTTGGAATAACCAGTGAGCCTATTTCCATTTTTCTCTATAACCAGGTCTCCGTTGTGATAACTCTGACCTATATTGCAATACCTTTTGCTTTTATTTCATTATATACATCATTGGAGAAAATCCCTAATAATCTCATTGATGCCGCAAGGGATTTGGGGGCTAGTGAATTCAATACTTTCCTGAATGTAATATTCCCGCTTTCCCTTCCTGGATTGATTACTGGTTTTATGCTTTCCTTCATCATTGCACTGGGTGATTATATTATTCCATCCCAGCTTGGAGGCAATTCGGGTATCATGTACGGGAATGTCGTGTGGGCTCAATTTGGACAATCATATAACTGGCCGCTTGGTTCTGCCCTTGGGTTTATATTGTTTTTTATAGCAGCAATTGTATTGGTTATTGCACAGGTTTTTGGCTCTAGGGAGGGTATATTTGCAGAATAGAAAAGGATTTGAGATTTTTATGAATCATTTATATTAGAATCAGAAAAATTGAAATTAATTGGATATTAAAAAATAGTAATATTTTGTTAGGATAAGCAATGGGAAATCATAATGAAATTGAGATTAAGGAAATTAAAAAATTCAGATTTCCGTTTCTGGGCATTTTTTCAATACTTATTTATTTGTTTCTATATATCCCTTTAATTGTCGTAGTCCTTTTTTCATTCAGTGCTGCAAGATCAACTGTATCATTCAGCTCTTTAACCATTAAATGGTACCAGGAACTTTTCCAGAATTCTGAACTTGTATCATCCCTTCTCCATTCTATTGTGGTAAGTCTGGCAGCAGTTAGTATAGCTGTCATACTGGGGACTTCCGGTGCTTTTTTTATAGTGAGGGTTAATTTCCC
>CAYGYY010000202.1:1694-1972 GCA_964354265.1 uncultured Actinomycetota bacterium | reverse complement strand
GCTTTTCCGCCCCTTATTTATATATTTCGGTAGATAAATAATAATCCTATGGAACCTGCACCTGTTATCAGGATTCTTTTATTGTAGATCTCTGTAATATTTTTAATTAATGAATAGGCACAGGCCATCGGTTCGATAATTGCTGCTGCATCAAAGCTTACATTATCAGGTAGAGCATAAACCAGCTGTTCCGGAACAAGACAATATTCTGCAAATGCACCATCCAGTTCGCTGCCAAGACATTCAATGTTTCTGCAAAGTGTTTCGATACCGGACCT
>CAYGYY010000202.1:0-1684 GCA_964354265.1 uncultured Actinomycetota bacterium | reverse complement strand
TGCATCTATCACAATTATGGCAATATATGTCAGGAGCAACAGAAACACGTTGTCCCAGTTTTACAAATCTAACATCCGGACCGGTTTCTTCTACTATTCCTGAAAATTCATGCCCTAGGACTTTTGGAAAATCCAGTTTCCAGTCACCATAATATGCATGCACGTCAGTTCCACAAATGCCGCTGGCTTTTACCTGCACCAAAACATTTTTGCCCCCAGTTACTGGTTTTTTGATTTCCTTTATATTAATTTTTTCAATACCTTCAAGAACTGCTGCTTTCATTGTAATACCCCTTATAGGCTAGATTGAATTATTAATAAAAAAATAAACTATTAAAAATTTATCTAAGATATTATTTATAAATTGTATTATAAAGTTGTTGCTTATTTTAATTTTTTGTAACAATATTAATATACAATTACAAAAAGGTAAACTCATATTAGAAAGGGTACTTAAGATGGGTGAAAATAGTTGGACTCTGGAGACTTTACAAGAATACGGAAAAAAATATTTAATTGGTGGTATCTCTTCTCTATTTAGAAAAAATCCGTTTACTGGGCTGCCTATGTATTTATCTAAAGCAGAAGGTGCATATATATACGATATTGCAGGTAAAAAATATATAGATCATTTTATGGGCCATGGGGCTGCCCTACTTGGACATGACCATCCAGAGATAAAAAAAGCTATGTTAGAAATATTTGAGTCTGGTTTTTATGCTGAATTCGACTCATATATTAATATTAAACTAGCAAAAATGATAACTGAGATCATTCCCTGTTCAGAAATTGTGCTGTTTACGAACTCTGGTAGCGAATCTACCCAACTTGCAATGCGTATTGCTAGAGGTTATACAGGTAAAAAGAAGATTGTACGTATTGATGGACACTTTCATGGAGTTAATGATTACGTGTTGTTTAATAATCTTGCGACTAAAATTGACAAAAATAATGATGGTAGCAGGTCTTCTGGGATACATTTTTTTTCAGATGGGATACCTCCTGAAGTCGTCAATACTATATTACTTATACCATGGAACAATATAGAAGCTTTCTCAAATATTGTAAAAAAAGAAGGTGATGATATTGCCGGTATAATGATGAATCCTATAGACTATAATAATGGATGTATCACTACTTCGACAGAGTATCTTAATGAAATCAATAAGATTGCCCATCAAAATAATATAGTAGTCATTTATGATGAGATACTCTCAGGCTTCAGGACCGGTCTTTCTTGTGCCCAGGGATATTATGGCATAACACCAGATTTCTGTACCTTAGGAAAAGCAATAAGTAATGGCATACCTATATCAGTCCTGACCGGTAAAAAAGAAATCATGTTAAAAATTCTGGACCCGGTGCTTCCTGTAATCCATGGAGGAACTTTCTCTGGCAACAGATTTGGGGTGGCTGCAGGTATAGCTGCAATAAATATTATGAAACAGGATAATTTTTTTAGTGATTTATTTAAAGTTGCAGATTATTTCTATGAAAACTTGCAAAAACTTTTTGATGATAATGGAATACCAACAAGAGTACAGCATCTAGGAAGTAATTACTTTACATATTTTGGTGTTAATGAGCCTATAACTAATTATTATCAGTTTGATAAAATAGACTGGAAGTTTACTAACGAATTCTATAAGAATTGTATTGAAGAAGGTTTGTATTATCACACTGA
>CAYGYY010000201.1:0-1987 GCA_964354265.1 uncultured Actinomycetota bacterium | reverse complement strand
ATCGCCATCAGTTCCCCATGGCGGTATTCCATCATCGAAACCACTGTTTTCTACAAGGTTAGTGTCTGCTGACAAGAAGCTTATAGGAAGTAGGGTAAGGACAAGAACAATTGCAAGGGCCAGATATGGAAAAATCAACCATCTTCTTTTCATTTCTCACCTCCTTTAACATATTTTATAGTTAAGTGAGTAGAATTGTTTAATAGAATTATAATATTAATAATATAAATATCAATTTATTTTAAAAAGTGTTTTAGATTGATTAAGTTGTTTAAAAAAAGTTTCGAAATTTCACTACCTTGGCCAGCCAGGGTTGGTATTAAATCTTTATGGATGCTTTTTAATACCTTCATCAAAAAACCAAATTAAATATTTTTTAATATCACCTACCAAATAAAAAGGAAGGTTTAATATATAAAATTTCTTACCCTTAATAGTTTCCGCTAAATCAATTTTTAATTTACCAGAATATACTCTTACTGAATAATTATGTGGTGCACGGTCAATAAATTCATGTAAAGAACGCAATTGCCCAGATTTTCCTACCTTTACTTCAATTGGAATAATGTAGTTCTCAAATTGAATAATATAATCTACTTGTGCATTAGACTGTTTTTTTTCTCTTACCCAAAACTGTATTTTATTTAAAAAAGTTTGGCTTTCTGCAATTAATTCCTGTCCAACTATATGTTCTGCAACTTTTCCTTCATAAACACTATTTAAATCTTTTGTACCGAAAAGTTCTTTCTGTAATCCTACAAAATAATTTATCAATCCTGTGTCAAGAAAATGAAGCCTTGGAGATTTATTGTAATCAGGTATTATTGGGATATCAGTTCCTGTTGAAGGATACATTAAATTAATCAGCATAGCTTTTTCAAGAGTTTTTAATGCTTCAGAAATTTCTCTGGACTTATATCTTGATTGGCCAAATCCTTCAAAACGAATTCTGCTTCCTGCTAAGTATAAAGAACTTTCAATGGAATGGCGCATAACACGAGCCATTGTTTCATTTCTAGCATATTTTTCTACATCATCAAGATATGATCGCAGGAGACTTTCATAAATTAGTCCTAATTCATATAAATCTTGTTTTTCATAATAAGCATTAATCACTTCAGGCATTCCACCAATAAGAGTATATTGATAGAATTTTTTAAGCATTTTCTCATGCGCAAAGTCCGGAAACGGTATTTTTTCAAGTATTTCTTTATAGGAATCATCCTGTTCTGCATCAACAAATTCTTTAAAAGTCAAAGGTTTCATGTAAAGAAATTCGACTCTACCAACAGGAAAACTGATTTGTCTATCTATTAAAGATTCCAGCAAAGAACCTGCAGCTATGACATATAAATCCTTTGCAGATTCATAAAAATATCTTAACATTGAAATTGCATTTGGGCAGTTCTGTATTTCATCTATAAATAAAAGTGTTTTGCCATTAGCTCTTTTTTTATTTTTTTCGAAAAAAATTGCTTGTATGAGATCTTCGATTTTATAATTCATTTCAAATAATCTACAATCTGAAGCTATTTCAAGATTTAGATAAATATATTGGTCAAATTGTTTTGAAAATAATTCAACTGCTATTGTTTTACCTACCTGTCTTGCTCCACGAAGTATCAATGGTTTTCTTTGATTCTTATTTGCCCAATTTTCTATTTCTTTTATTATTGTACGGTTGAACATTCTACCTCGATTAATTCACTATATGTAATAAAGTCAGGTATAATATATTAAAATATTGTAACAAAGTCAATTATAATTTGAATAATATTTGTAACAAAGTCTGCCATAATAAGATATAAAACTATTTAGTAGATCGTAAAATCTCAATACTTGGAGCAGATATTTTATAATCTTTAAAGAACTTTTAACCTAACTTGTTAATAGAACAATTGAACTAAATTGCTTTAAAGTTTTCTAATATATAATATAAAAAGTGCAAACAAAGTTTAAAAATTATTTAAGAACATTTTTTTAAAAA
>CAYGYY010000200.1:0-2038 GCA_964354265.1 uncultured Actinomycetota bacterium | reverse complement strand
CTGGGGTTTGTTATTGAAGAATTCGGCAGGGAAAAAATCCCGGTGGTTTAAAAGATTTAATAGGTCTTGCAGCGGGTATTTTTCTTCCTATAAATTATGTGCCTCAATCTAAAGAGGCATTAATTCTTGCAACCACAAAAAAGCCGGTGACTTTTCAACAACTGTATTTTAAGGACCAGCTGTCGCTCCCGGAAGAAATCATCTTATTTGAAGAAAACAGCTTTTAATCAGCAAAAATAATTCTTCAATAAATTATAAAATTTTTTTGACATATATAAATTATTGTATTATCATAATTATTAATACATAATTATATATTATAATTGATAATTAAATAATAAATTTTATATTAATAGAGGCGAGGATTTACATTTCATTATTTGGGCATCTAGAAATGTAATGAGCCAGTGATGCAACCGGCTATTATTTTGCTATAAAAACAATTTAAATAATAAGCCATTTAGCTTCTATTAAGAATCCAAATGGCTTTTTTAATTTTTATGAATTTTAAAGAAATGATTAAAAATTTAAAATATTTAATAGTATTTATTTTAATTGTACTGCTGTTAATATTAATTGTATTCGTCTCTTTGGCTGCTTCTAAACCAGTAAACCAAGTGTGGAAAAAAGATACTTCAATTCCAATAAATCCAATTCTAAGTGAAAAGTGTAAGGGGTTAGGTATAAAAGTATTTAGCATTAATTTACCGGCAGCAAACTTAGAGCCATCACTTACAATAAACAGCGGCGAGCCTACCACAACACAAAGGACAGTATCCCTTTCCATAGATGCACCAGATGCCGATATTGTCAGCATGAAGTTTGCAAACAGCTTGAGCGGTCCATGGTCAGACCTTGAAGCATACAGCGCTACAAAGTCAGGCTGGACGCTTGCAAGCGGGCCGGGCACAAAGACAGTGTATGTAAAGGTATATGATGGTGCAGGTAACTACACCATAAAGTCAGATACAATAAAGTTATTGCCAGATATTACCAGCATATCTCCGGACCCTGCATCAGGCTCTAGCTCATCTGTATCAAACACCATAATGATAACAGGAGCCTCCTTTGGCTCAAGATCATCATCAAGCTATGTGCTGTTTGCAAATGGAGTAAAAGTATCATCTAAAGATAAGTCAAAAGTTCTAGCATGGTCAGACACTACTATAAAGGTAAAGGTGCCATCAACTGCCGTATCAGGGGCTGTAGTCATTACAAACAGCGCAGGCACAAGCCCTGCATATGTTTTAACAATAGGAGAGCTGGATACTATAAAGCCAGGAATCACTGATTTTAAAATAAACAATAGTGAATCTTTAACTGTTACAACAAATGTAGCGCTCACAATAAGTGCAACTGATAATATTACTCCACAAACTTTACTGAAGATGAGGTTCAAAAACGAATTAGATACCAGCTTTTCTGAATGGGAAGATTACAAAAGCACAAAAGACTGGACGCTATCCGAAGGTCAGGGGGATAAAACCGTGTATATACAGGTAAGAGATGAGGCAGGAAATATAGCTGATGCAAATGATAGTATAAGCTATGGAAACCCTGATAATCCCCCTGATAACCCAGTTGATTATATATCAGATCTTTTAGATTCTATAAACAATGCACGTACAGAAAATGGTTTAGGTAACCTTGACCTGGATAGCACGCTATGTGATATTGCAGAGGGTAGAAGCGCGGATATGATAGGAAGAAATTACTTCTCTCATACAACTCCAGATGGCAAGAATGTATTTGATATACTTATCGATAATAATGTAGAATTTTCTAGGGCTGCTGAAAATATCGCATGGATTTCTCCTCCTTCAAGCGCAAACCCGGATTTATTTTTTAACATGTGGATGAATAGTTCCGGCCACAGAGCCAATATATTAGGCAGCGATTTCAGTCAAATCGGCATTGGGATAAGTTCAAATGATAACAAAATAATAGCAGTGCTGGTCTTCCTGGGTTAAATATGACAAGCATTTTTTCCGCCATTATTAAGAGATTCAAATTTTTATTTAGATAATATTTAAGTTAA
>CAYGYY010000199.1:0-2055 GCA_964354265.1 uncultured Actinomycetota bacterium | reverse complement strand
CTTTTGTACTTTGTCCTGTCGACATTAAACTATAACTAACTTAGCGGTGCCCGGCCATCCCGACGACAGAAATGAATGCCCGTCTTGCGCAAAGCCCTTACCGTTAGTTGAAAACCCTGAGAACCTGCAAATGAGAGACCTTTTAAATATCAATAAAAGAAAGTATTGAAACTGGCGATAAGTGCAGCAGCAAGATTTGGTTAATTTGATAAATATATTTTTTATATTTTTCCCAATGCCATACTTCTTTACGCAATATTTGCTGAAATGGAAATAAGTGTAGATGGTGGATTTACTTGGTTTTTAAAATATATTCTTGCGCCATTATGCATAATCATTGGCCTATGTTCAATATATAGAAACTCTTATGAAAGCAACCTGATATCAATACAAACTAGTTTAACTGAAAGAGTAAACTTGAAAATCGTCAGCAAAAAGTTGACCAAAAACAGGTTAATTTTATAGAGTATTTTCATTGTTCATCATTAAAAAATAAAACATAGAAAATAAATCAAAGCACTTTAGAGAAAACCTCCGCCGCTAGACCAGGCGATTGTTCTCCTCAGAACAAAAGATCCTTATAGCCATGGAAGCACTGGAGAATTTGAAAATTGATAATGCCCCATTCAGCCTTAATCTAAAAATGTTATGGAGCGTAGGATGATCAAGAAACGCTGATAGTGTATTCAGACGGCTAATCTTCAACTGGTGGTTATTTTTACTCGGTGGATCTTTTTTGCGAGTAATTCTTTATTATTTATTTTTTTTGATCCTCGGTTGGGTGTTGCAGGTATTACTTACTTTGGTTAATTATTTCTTCATCCGCAATAAGCATAAATTTTAGCATCTTAAACATTCATTAATAAAAAGATGTTTCCTTTGCCTTTGGATAGATATTTTGAATATTACTATGAAGATAGCAGAACTTTTTTTTAGTGTATTTGCCGGCATGCTTGGATTACTGGCATCCATTTTACTCGTAGTGTTTTCTGCTGACCAAAAACATTCCAGACGCTTACTTGCCTTTGTGTTGTTTGCTATGGCTGTGCCTAATTTGATTGGCATTATTTTTTTTTACAGTGGCTTATTGCTAAACTATCCCTGGCTCTACAGGATGCCGGCTCCGTTTACCATCCTGGTTGCACCTGCAGCCTATTTTTATGTGAGATCCGTTCTAAAAGAAGAATCGAAATTCAGGAAGAATGACTGGCTGGTGCTGGTGCTTTTTTTGCTGCATTTTATCAACATGCTTCCTTATTTTCTCTTACCCTTTCCCGAGAAGCAGGCTTTGATGAAATCTTATATGCTGGATAAAAATAAGCTCTCCGCCTGGGACCATGCTTTGCTTCCGCCTTTTATTACCCCTTTGGCAAGTTTGCTTGTAATGATTCCTTTTTTAATCTTACAGGTAAAACTCATCAGGGAAATGTGGTTAACCACGCCATTAAAATTGCAGCATATCAATGCCGGGTTATTAAAATGGCTTCAGTTATTCACGAATTTGATGATACTTCAGTTTGTTGCCAGTTTTTTAGTTGTGTGTTTTAGTCCATTTCTCAGTTTTGGCATTTCTCCCTTAAATATTTCCATTGCTGTTTCCTTGCTACTGATTTGTTTGCAGTTGTATTTTAAGCCACAGATATTGTATGGCTTACATATTCCAATTGGCCTGATTGCAAAACAACCTGTTGAACATGAAAGCCATGTTCAGGATGAACTCTCTACGGTTGCCCGGGAACTTTATCAACCGGGCCAATACGAAAGCTCTATCCAAACAGAACAAGCCGCTGATTTCTCTTTTGACCTGAGTAGTAAGTATAAGCAAAAAATAGAAAAGTTATTGGAAAATGAACAACCATACCTTGATAAAGATTATTCCCTGGCGCATTTCGTGCATCAAACCGGAATTCCAAGGCATACGCTTTCCGGCTTTATTAACCGGGAATACGGTATGAATTTCAGGGAATTTATTAATAGCTATCGGGTAAATTATTTAGTAGCAAATGCAAAACAGCCTCATTGGCAAAACCTAACCTTAGAAGCAATTGCAGGCGA
>CAYGYY010000198.1:0-2076 GCA_964354265.1 uncultured Actinomycetota bacterium | reverse complement strand
CAGGTCCTGCTTTGAAACAGCATAATTATCATCAAAAATGCCGCCGCGCATTACATTGAATAGCACATTTGCAAGATGCCTGTTTTCACTTAGCTTATCCTCTGTCATTTGAAGGCCATCTGCAGCAGCCAAAATATTAACCAGTCCCTTCGTGCAATCATTTACATCCTTAAGCAATTCTTGTGCAATGTTGCTCGAGTCCTTTATAACATGTTTTAAAGTTGCAATGTAGCCTGCATTTTTGTTTACTTCCGCCACTATGTGCCAAACATTTTTGCTGTTACCCGAAAGACTGATTTCTGCATTTAAAAAATAAGCTCCTCTTGTGGCCCTAATATCTGTTTCAGTTTCCAGAGGCAGTCCCTTTCTGAAATTATTTAACTGCCGGGACGACAAAAGAATTTTCGCATTATCTATGCCTTCGGACCATACTACTGTGGTATTCAATGCTTCGCTTGGCTCTGCTTTATCAACTATTACAGAACTTAACATAAACAGGCCGATAGGGTAACCTGTTACCAATTCATTTTTTTTATAGGCATCTACCAGGTTGCTGTAAGATAGTTGCAGCGACCGGTCAATACCTGCAGGTAAAATATTCTGAATTCCATCAAGCAGCGAAATGGTGCAGGCTGCATCAAGGTTGTTTGAAATCGAAGATCTTTTGATAAAACCAAACTTTTCACTGTTCATCCACACATAAGAAAAAGTGACACCGAGATCATTATTTATTTCTTCAAACAATACTTTATTCCCATATACACTTTTGTAAATATTGCGTTGGATGTTATAAATGCCATTGTACTTGTCTGAAAAAGGCTCCCACAAAAAGCTGCCAGCTTCTCTATGTACCAGCAGTATCGTTTTGCTTCCGGATATTTCGGCTGAATCCTGAATTTTATCCACTGTATAATATGGAAACAAAGCGATGTCGGGATTTTTTCTACCGGCAGTTACCGCACCATTGCTGGATATAAACATCCAATGATCCGAATTACTTACGATGGTCATAAAAAACGGATCCATCTGGTGATAGTTGGCTATTTTATAGAATGACTCGCCATTAATGTCTACAAATGACCCTGTGATGGCATTGCTTGAAGTCAGCAATTTACTGCCGCCAATAAGAATTTCTTTTTCCATATTTTAAGTAATGATATGAATTGAATCTTTTGATTATTTATATTACCTGTATTGATTTTTTAAATTAAAGCAATCGATTTGTAAAATTTATTTTGTTTAATTTCTATTTTACTAAAATCGCTTCCAATTCTTCCAGAGATTTCCCTTTTGTTTCCGGCAATAATTTTACAATTACGATCAGGCCTATGAGGGCAAAAATACCATATAAAAGGAAGGTACCCGTGCTACCCAGCCTTGCCAGTTCCCAGGGGAATACCAGTTGAACCAAAAAGCTAACAGCCGAATTTACAAAGCCAACAAATGAAATGGCCATACCCCTGATCTTGTTGGGAAAAAGCTCAGAAAATAGCACCCACATAACCGGGCCTAATGATACAGCAAAAGCGGCAACAAAGCCCAGGATACAAATCAATACCAGGGTTGGATTCATGGTGATAGCAGCAGAAATAAATTCTGATTCATATTTTTTTATCACATCTGTTCCCATAGTTTCGGTAACCGCGGTTTTAAATTCTGTATCGCTTTTAAAAGTTACATTTTTCAGTGTACTTAGCTTTGCGGCATTCAATTCCGCAGGCAACTTAGCTACAGATGCATCTGTTAAAGTATAAGTAGCGGCATTAAAACTATACGCCAGCAAAAACATACTGATGGCTATACCACTAACACCAAGTACCAGTAATGGTTTTCTTCCTAACTTATCAATTAATGCCATGGCAACTATGGTAAATACTACATTGATAACACCCACCAGTATGGCCTGTATAAATGCAGCATCGGTACCAATACCTGATTGTTCAAAAATCATGGGCGCATAAAAAAATACGGAGTTGATACCCGTTATCTGCTGTAAAATTGCAATCGAGATTCCGATGGTCATCACCAGCTTCATTGCCGGAGCGAATAGCTCTTTGATGGATGTTTTTTCTTTGG
>CAYGYY010000197.1:0-2084 GCA_964354265.1 uncultured Actinomycetota bacterium | reverse complement strand
ATATTTATTAATAATTAAAATAAGGAGAGTTTAAAAATGGATTGGGGCAAAGCCCACAGGCTATCACAGGTCATCAAAAGCGATGGGCATTGTTTCTTTTTACCAATTGACCATGGTTACTTCCTGGGGCCGACCAGGGGACTGGAAAAACCTTACGAAACAGTCAAAGATATCCAGCAATATTGTGATGCCCTTTTTGCAACAAGAGGCGTGATAAGGAGTGTCATACCCCCTGATAACAGTCTGCCTGTAGTGCTCAGGATCTCAGGGGGCACAAGTATCCTGTGTAATGACCTTTCCAATGAAGAAATAACTACCGCTATTGACGACATCATCAGGATAAATGCGTCAGCAGTAGGGGTATCTGTATTTATTGGAAGCGATTTCGAAAAACAGACATTACTTAACCTTGCAAAAACAATAAATGAATGTGAAAAATACGGTATACCTGTAATGGCTGTCACAGCAGTGGGTAAAGAACTTGAAAAAAGGGATTTCAGGTATCTTTCACTCGCTTGCAGAATATGTGCTGAACTGGGTGCAACTGTTGTTAAGACTTACTGGTGTGAAGATTTTAACAAAGTTGTAGATACCTGTCCTGTACCTGTTATGATAGCAGGCGGACCAAAATGTGAGACGGCAAAAGAGGTTTTCGAATTTGTCTATGATGGCATGCTGAAAGGTGCAATTGGTGTAAACCTGGGCAGGAATGTATGGCAGACCCCATATCCAGTCGCAACTGCAAGGGCTTTAAAAGCAATAATCCATGAAAAAGCAGATGTCGATAAGGCCATGGAAATATTTGAAGCAAATAAATAATTTCGATGATACCGTAATAATTATACCGGTTTTGAATATTTTAGTTAGAATATTTTAAACTCAAGGTTCTTATCTGTATAGACATCGTAAAGGTCTCTTGAAGTGGAAGATACTTCAAGCACTACTACCCCTTCAGGCCCTGCCTGCCACCAGTGTTTTTCATGAAGCTTTACATTGTACTGGTCTCCAGGATTAAGTATTGTCTCTTTACTAACTGTAAAAGAGCCTTCCATACCTTCAGGGATTTTTGCCTTTATATTTTTGGTTGGCTCTCCCTCACCATATGCATATGCTGAACCCCAGAGGACCCTGAAAGTCTCTTCTTTGCCTTTATTTCCATCAACATCCGGATGGTAATGTTCTGCAGCACTCTGTCCAGGGAAAAATAAAAGGAACTTGCCGCAGTACCTGGAAGTATTTATGAAGTTCACTATTATCAGGCCTACTTTATAAAAATCACCTGTACCGTAATCAAATATCTGTATTTTGTTTTCTTTTTCTTCCTTTGAAAGTATTATTCCTGCCTTTTCAAAATAAACCATAGATTCGGCTCTTATCTTTTTTTGTAATAATTCATCCACTTTCCTTTTACCTCCCGTTCGAATTTAATTATCCTGGCTTCTTCTAATTTCTTAAGCGTTAAATCCGCCTGCTGTCTTACCTCCGTCTATGGCAAGTATGGCACCGGTAGCATAGGGGGATTCATCTGAGGCAAGGTACAGTATTCCTGCTGCTATTTCATCCGGCCAGCCTAACCTTAGCAGTGGACGTGAAGCAAAAGAACGTCGGGCTTTTTCCGGATCGGGCGCTATCTCTATAGCTTTCTTGACCATCGGTGTTTCAGTAGTTCCTGGGCACACACAATTAACCCTGATATTTTTTTCTGCAAAATCAAGAGCCATTGCCCTTGTCATATTTACTACTCCGCCTTTTGAAGCATCATATGCAGTCTGGTTTTTAAAACCTGTTATTCCTGCTTCTGAACCAATATTTACAATGGAGCCTTTGCCTGCTTTTATCATTTCGGGAATAGTATATTTGCAGCAAAGGAATATTCCTTTTAAGTTAATTGCCATTATCCTGTCCCAGTCTTCTTCAGAAGTATTAAGAACTGTTGCTTCTACAAATACGGCAGCGCTATTAATAAGTATATCAATCCTTCCATAGGCGCTAATGACTTTTTTTACCATATTTTCAACACTATCTGCCTTTGAAACGTCAACTTCTACAAAAATAGCATCACCATTTACAGCTTTTATCATATC
>CAYGYY010000196.1:0-2091 GCA_964354265.1 uncultured Actinomycetota bacterium | reverse complement strand
CATAATAAGCCATTAACGACAGGAGGCAATGCCCATGGTAAAATTAGTACTGCTAATAATATTTGTCTTCCCCGGTTAATTTTATTAATAATTAATGCTAGAACAATTGCTCCTATTGCAGAAAAAAGTATCATGATAATAAGAATATAGGCTGAATTAAATATAGATGCTCTTAACGTTGAGTCTCTAAAGAAATTTAAATAATTAGTTAAACCTATAAATTTTATGGATTCAGGTTTAGTGAGATTGTATGATTGAAAACTGTAGCTCAAACTTAATATTGTTGGGAGAATTAGAAAAATAAATGCTACTGCAAATGGTATGGTTAGTAGGACATATGGTGAAAACTTATATATTCTTAATCTTCTCATTATTATCTTTTAATAAACAATGATGAATATAAATTTAAAAACTTAGGGTTGCTATATTTTATATAGCAACCCTTTTCTATTTACTTATTTATTTCTGTAATTCCAATGCTTTATTGGCTATATTTTCGAGTCCTTCCATTAATGTAATATTACCTCTGGCAACCTGATTAACCTGAACAGCAACATCAGTTTCCCATTCTTCATACCATGTAGGAAGACCTGCTGGAAATACTGGTTTTCCATATTTGCCTTGTTCAAAAATAAATTCACCACCGGCGATTAAACCTTCATCTACAAATTTTCTCAATAAACTTGCACTTGTAGGAAATATGGCTAGCTCATTATATGCAAGCTCCGCTGCCTCAGGAGAATTATACCATTCAATAAATTTCCAGGCTGCTTCAGGATGTTCAGTTAATTTTGAAACTGCAAAACCATCCAGAAAGAAGTCAAGAGATGCACTTCTTTGTGTAGTAGTACCCGGTACAAGCGCTATGGCTGCTTTACCTACAATATTAGACATTTCTGGATCGTCAGCACTGGATAATAACCCTGCTCCTGAGAAGGTAAAGGTCCCATCTCCTGCTAAAAAAGTGTCATGTATGTTAACAACATCCAAATCTACACTGGCAGGATCTACAAGTTCTCCAATATATTTTGTCATTAGTTCCAGGGCTTTATAACCAGAAGAACCTTCTTTAACAAAAAGAGGCTGATAATTATCATCAAAAAGTGGTTCACCGTAAGCTAGTGATAATAATTCCCACCTTGCAGCAGTTCCAGCCTGGGCAGCCAATGGCATTATTAAAGGATATTTTGCAATTCCTGCATCTTTTATTTTTTGACAAACTTCTACAAGTTCATCCAACGTTTCTGGAGCTTTTTCTATCCCTGCACTTTCCAACATCTCAGAATTATAAAGCATACCAGTTACATCATAATAAGTTGGTATTCCCATCTGTTTGCCATTAAATTTAAATACATCAATTCCGAGTATATCTTCCTCCATCTCACTTGTAATATAATCATCTAAAGGCAGTACAAAATCAGCAGCAACATGAGCAGCCAGTGGAACTACATAGGAAGAAAAAACATCTGCCGGAGCTACTCCTGCTGCAGAGCTTGTTGCTACCTTTGTATTTAATTCTTCGTATCCAAGAACCTCTATAGTAACTTCAATTCCTGTAGCCTCTGTGAATTTTGCTAAGGCATCATCAGACAGTGCAAACCAGGGGTAAGCCAGAAATATTATCGGTCCCATGTCTTCTGCCATGGTCTCTTCAGTGGCAGTCTTAGTCTCTTCAGCAGTTACCTGGGTCTCAGTTTCAGCGACAGTAGCGACTGGTGTTTCTTCTGCTGCTTTTGCTTTGCATCCTGTGCCACTAAAAGCCAGTGTAGCACTGAATACTACTACAAGCAAAATTATAAGTAGCTTTTTCATTTTTATTACCTCCGTCTTAATTTGACAAAAATTCAATAGCTTTTTATTTTCAAATTAACCACCTCCTTTAATCTATAGATTTGTCAATAAACTCTTTTGATAGTCTGCGAACTAACTTTGACATCGGTGAATATCCCTTATCTGTAATGACAAATCCTTCTTCTATGCGATTTGAACAAGCTTCAGTCCCAAACAGGCTTATATCGGTATTAACGGTCATTCCTGTTAGAAACGGGTATTTACTTTTTTCATCTGGATAAGGGGATTCGGCTTCGGCTG
>CAYGYY010000195.1:0-2096 GCA_964354265.1 uncultured Actinomycetota bacterium | reverse complement strand
CGAGAATACCCGCAACAGCACTTATGGTCTTTTGCATGCCTGCTTCAGAACTTGGCAGTTTTGCATCACACAAAAAAGCATTGCAGATAAAAATTGCACCGTATCTTTTTGCAAGCTGGCCCATTGCAAGATTAGTCATACTTAATTCCGGTCTGCCATAAAAAAATAAGCCATTGCGCATATCCAGGGGGGTCATCGAATTTGACATCTCCAGATATTTTTTCCCAAAAAAAATTCTTTCAATAATATTGCAAAACAGAGTTTCGGCAAGCTGCAATGGCAGTGCATCTTCAATAGTAATAGGGGCAGTTCCGCCAAGAGTCAAAATTGAACCAAGGCTGCATCTACAGCCATTCTTGTAAAGATAAATCAATATATCAGCTTGTATCTTTGAAAACTTTAAAGGTGATATCAGCTGCAGGTCGCCAAAACAATAATCACTGCATTCACCGCACTCTTCAGCAGCCATGATCTTACCCATCTCTAATACAAAAGGACACAACTCTATGTTTGATACACCTCCAAACCCTTCTTTAAAAATACTTGCAGCGGACAAATATTCTTTGTGGCTCTTACCTGTATACTTCCAGCTTACTAATCTCTGATAAAGTTGAACAGTTTTTTTTGGCACATCATCCGGTACACCCATACAACCATAGATACTGTCAATATTTTTTAAACTGTCTGCCAATATTGTCATATTTTTTAAGGACTCCATTGTATGAGATACTGGAAGTATTGAATCAAGCGCAAGATAATATTGTGGGTATGCTCCGGCATAACATTCAATTTGTTTTGAAAAATCTGCAATTATTTTTTCCGATTCATCCAGAAAATTTTTTATAAATTTTCTTGAAAAGTATACGACTTCACCTTCTGCTTTTACAGAATCTGAAAGTAAAAACCGCCTTACTTCTTCAGATTCTACCTTGAAGCCAATTTTTTCAAATATATCAAACATGTCATTTTCAATTTTTACTATTTCCTTTTCTGTAAGGACCTCTGCACTTCCCCAAATTTTCATTATTCTTTAATACCTTTTTATTTAATAATCTGCTTAATTTAATAAATCCAATCGAAAGATTTTTTTTGCATTAATCTCAAGGCAATTTTTTAAGTCTTCAAAATCCAAATTTAAATTTTCATATTTTTTCAGTTCTACGGAGATATTGGCAATATGATCTGAACCAAACATTATTTTTTCAGAGCCCAACCTCTTAATAAAGCTTCCTATTACAGATACAGGGGTCCAGGTAGTTTCAAGGAAAATATTGCTGTATCTTTCTGCAATTAAAACAGATTCGTCTGAAAAATATTGTCCTGAGTGCAAAATCACTACCTTTAAATCACTAAATTCTTCAGCTATAGGGATAAGCAATGAAGGGAGAGAAAAGGGTACACCACTTCCTGTGTGTACCATGATAGGTATCTCCAAATCAGCAGCAATTTTAAATATTTTTTTCCCATCTTTGCTTAAAGGATTGACTGCATGTGCCTGTGTATTTAATTTAATTCCTACAAAGCCAAGGACTTTTATACACCTTACAATCTCATCTCTAACAAAATCATCACTTAAGTGTGGGTTTGGGCAACAAATCCCGTAAAACATTTCTTTATATACCTTACATGCCTCAAATATCAGGTCATGATTATTTATTACATCCTGTTCATAAAAATTAGTAAAGGGTATTAGAAGAGATTTGAAGATACTGTTTGCTGACATGCCGTCAATTATATCTTCTATTTTATTCTCACAATCATAGACGTGGTCGTAACCTAAGTGAACGTGAGTGTCAATTATTTTTATATCTTTTTTTATTTCCATATCGCTTTTATCCATTTATATTTAACTTTTTTAATAATTTTATTGTTTTAAGCTTGTATTCATTTTTAAATAACTAATAAACAAAATTTAACGACTGACCTCCATCAATATCTATAATCTGACCTGTGACATGCAAAGCTTTATCAGAAGCTAAATACGCTGCCATTTCTGCATGATCCGACAGGCTGGCAAATTTACCCATTGGAATGTTTTTTAAAAATCTCTCTTTGTTCAAGGACTCTCTTTCTAATATTTCCTTTAACATTTCAGA
>CAYGYY010000194.1:0-2100 GCA_964354265.1 uncultured Actinomycetota bacterium | reverse complement strand
TCTTATAGATGACATATTTGGTTAAGCATAAAATTTAAGGCTTTCTTTAAATGGTGCTTTACTTTGTTATATATAAAATGTTTGGCATCTGCAAATTATCAAAATAGCTTTTCAAGACTGTGATTGTATCAGTGGATAGAGATTTATCCAAACCAGTTATTATAACAAACATATCTTTATCATAACTGCCAAGAATTTCTTTCATTCTCTCAACAGTCACAGGATTATCACGTATAATTTTATAATCTTGTTCATTCTTGTTTCTATTGGTTCCTTCCAGCAAACCACAGTAAGACTGGTTTGTTTTATTATCTGTCCAAACATATAATTCCAAACCTTTAAACCCTGATAGATGGCTATACATATTAACTGCCTCAGGTGTATTGATTTTTGATGTATTACATGCGCCAAGAGTTGATATGCATACAGCGATTAATAATGCGATAAATATCTTTTTAATTTATTGCTTCTTTCCAAAAATAAATATTACACTTGAGTATTTTATCACAATTTTTATACGAAGGAGTGAGTTGTATGGTAGGGTAAATTAATTAAACCTTTAAACTCAGCTATGGTAAATAAATAATTTTATCTGCATATAAGCTAAATTTTTATTGTAATTTTATTTTTTTTCTTTTATTGTTTTTAGAATCAATTAACTTTAATAAATTTAGAATAAAGGGAATAAAACCGAAAAAGCGAGTAGAAATGTCTAAAAAAAATGAACTTGAAGATAGAATAAAGGATGCGCAGACAGATGTACTGGAAAAAATAAAAAAACACAAAATAGAATTTATTTATTTTCAGTTCTCAGATATACAAGGGAACTTAAGGAGTTCCGGATATTCAACTGACGCAGATGAGCTAAAAAGTGCTTTTAAAAAAGGAAGAGCATTCGATGGTTCATCCATTCTTGGTTTAGGCAGAACAGCAGAAAGTGATAAATACTTAATACCTGATCCTGATACTTTTCATATAATTCATTTTTTTGATACCAGAGGGAACCTAACAAATAAAATGGCTTGGATAACAGGCGATATTTATGATGCAGAAGGCTCTATTTATGAAGGGGATCCAAGACATGTATTAAAAAGGGTAATGACAAAAGCTCGTGAAAAAGGATTTAGATTTTTTGTAGCTCCTGAAATAGAATACTTTCTATTTAAAAAAGATGAACAGGGAAATTTAATTTTTCCGTTAAAGCCTGCAGATAAAGCAGGGTATTTTTCATCACACTCACTGGATTCAACTTTTCTTATAAGGCAAAGTATGGCTAAAACTATGAGAGAATCTGGTTTTAAAACAGAAGCAATCCATCATGAAGTTTCACACGGGCAGAATGAAATAGGGTTCCAATATGATGATGCTGTAAAAACTGCTGAAAGAATTTTACTTTATAAATATATAGTTACTTCTGTTGCAGATTCAAATAATCTTAAAGCCACATTTATGGCCAAACCTATTATGGACCAGAATGGCTCAGGCATGCATATTCATGAAAATCTGGCAGATTTGAATGGAAAAAACTTATTTTATGATCCAAAAAGCAAACAGTTCAATCTTTCAGAATTAGCTTTATCTTTTATTGCTGGACAATTAGATCATGCAAAAGCTCTGTGTGCTGTAACTTCACCAACAGTTAATTCTTATAAAAGACTTGTTCCAAATTATGAGGCTCCTGTTAATATTTGTTGGGGAAGATTAAACAGGTCCGCAGCTATAAGAATTCCTTCTTGTAGATCTGGAGAAGAAAAGAATGTAAGGGCTGAAGTAAGATGGGCTGACCCTACCTGTGAACCTCATACTCTTTTTTCTTCATTGTATTGTGCAGGACAAGATGGAGTTGACAGAAGATTAAAACCTTCAGGTCATGTTTCTGATAATACTTATGACTTGTCAGTAGAAGAATTAATGAATTTAGGCATTGAATTTTTACCATATTCTTTAAATAATGCCTTGGAAAACTTAAAAAAAGACGAAGTCGTAAAAAAATCCCTGGGGGGAGCTTATTACAGCTTTATAAAAGCAAAAGAACAGGAAATATTAAAATATCAACATCAAATAACTTCTGTTGAATATGAACTTTATTTATAATATATA
>CAYGYY010000193.1:0-2119 GCA_964354265.1 uncultured Actinomycetota bacterium | reverse complement strand
ATTGCGCGCCTGTTTCTGTGGCATTTTCCATGTTATTAAATCTGCGGTGGTTTATTGATTCTTTATTTTTTGCATTATTGGCCTGATGGGTTGATTTATTTATATTAATGGATACCTTTTTATTTTCCAGGACTTCTATGCCAATTGATTCAAGGTTTTCTATAAGACGGCAGGTATCATTCTTTCTCTTATAACTTTTCTGTCTTTGTACCATGTTCCTGAGAAATTCTTTTGGCTCTTTGTGGAAATAATCGTGTACCCCAAAAACTGCAAATTTACCCATTTTAGCATTTAATCCCCGGAGCATATCTATAAGGTATGGAAAATACTCATCCCTTTCGACAAGATCGCCTGTAATTACCAGCATATCAGGATTAAGTTTTGTCAAACTCTGGATAAATTCAAAAAGTCTATAACCTTTCCTGTCTTTTCTAAGATGCAGATCTGAAAGATGCAATATTGTAAATAAAGGCACTGCATGAAATTGTGCCTCTTGCTGTTTTTTAATATTGATTTCTACTTCTGAAAGCTTAAAGTTTATCGTTTCAAACCTGAAAGCATACCAGTAAATAGCAGCTGAAAGCATTGCGGTTGCTGCAGAAACGATAACCATGATTACTAATGTCGACATAGGCTTTTCTTTTCTCCATTTTTAAACAGTGGTAGGTTATAAAATATCCAGAAATAAGTCAACGGAAAGAGATGGAGTATATATCTGTCAGTTGACCATGCAAATTCACTTATAAGTCCGATAGATAAAAAGATAGAAATAAAACCAGCCGTTATAAATATTGGGAATACCCAATTTACATCCTTAAACATTCTTTTGATATTCAAAATAAGAAGAAAAAACATGATTACCCATATGACGCCATAGGCTGACCCCAGGAATGCCCTTACTGAGTCATACGCTGAAAAGAGCATCTCCCCGGTAAGAGCTTTTAAAGCACCAATAAAATCAAACATGTCCGGCATCTTAAAGTCCTGCCAGTTTATGCCGGAAAACAATCCTGACCATTCATTGCCTGCAGTCGGGATTTTAAGACGGGATTTAATAACCAGCCATGGGACCATCAATATAATCGAAAGAAGCAGGGGAGAAAATGCTTCTGTTATAAGCCTTATTTTTGCCTTTTTTTGCTCAAGTTTTAAATCCCCGTCTTCTTTCTCCCCAGAATATGCATCATTTCCATTTTTGTTTGGAAGCCGGGCCAATTTATAGGCCAGGTTAAATAGAATAAATACTGCAAGAAACAGTAATCCCTCTGTCCTGACCTGGGATAGCAGGGTGAAAAACAATGTCGAAAGAAAAAGCAGGTTTAAATTTCCGGATGGATCATAGAGGTGTTGATAATAAAAATAAACCCCCAAAAACAATATTATTGAAAATAACAGGTTTGTATATTCTATATAGCCGTGATCCATGATAACCGGAAGCCCTGCAATTATAAAAACAAAAATAATTGAAAACATCCTGCCTGTCCTTTTACTGAATAAATAATAAAATATGAAAATCAGTGAAAGGTAGAAAAGGGGGAAAATTACCTTAACAAGGGTCTCGTCTAAATATCCAAGCCAGATATAGACCCATGTCTGGGCCAGGGATATATAAAGCGGATATGAAAGGTGTGAAAAACCATAACTGTGTTCTGTAAAAAATGGCATGATGCTGCCATCGATATAAAATGCCCTGCCCTTTAAACTCCAGCACGATATGGCATCCCAGAATCTGATAGGAAAGAGAAATGTAAAAAACACCACTGCAGAAGCCATTATAATTATTAAAAATAAAAAAATTGCAAATACAGGTTTTTCATATTTCTTACCAACAAAAAAACTTATGCGGCTGGTGGCCCTGTCTGTATTATTTTTGTCAGGCAAATATTCCGGAAAAATATTGGACCTGTCTTTAATGGCCCTTTTTTGTCCAAAAAAAATAGTTGCTAAAAATGCTGTAAAGCATACAGCGCTGAAAAGAGCGGCATTTAAAAGAGTGAACCTTACTTCTGCAATCGAAAGTATTATCAGGTAATTCGAGACTAAAAAAATCCCGGTAAAAAAGCTGATAAAGAAAATGAAGACTTTACCGGAGAAGCTTCTGTAGCAAAAAACCGGGATA
>CAYGYY010000192.1:0-2124 GCA_964354265.1 uncultured Actinomycetota bacterium | reverse complement strand
CCTGGAAAGTCCTGTTATATTTTCCCAGTTCTTCTTCTGTGCGGCTTATATATTCAAGCGCACTTTCCCTCTTTTTCAGCACTGCATTTATATACAGGGAATCAAGGATTGCTGCAAAAGACATCTTTGATGCAAGATCTATCCTCTGATAGCGCGCATGCACCGGAGCAGTGTATATGCATAATCGGGAAAATTCCGTAATCGGGGATTTTATAAAAGTTGTAAGTCCTATAGTGTTTGCGCCATTCTGCTTTGCATTTTTCATGCAGTCCACTACTTCGCGTGAAGCTCCGGAAAATGAGATTCCAATTGCAACATCCTTTGGGGTACACTGGGTGGAAATCACCCTCTGCGTATAAGTTTCTGTATCATAAATACTGTTAAAACCTGCGCTCAGGAATTTGGCATAGGCATCAAGAGCCACTGAAGTCGAATAGCTTACGGCAAAAAATATAATCCTTTTTGAGCTGGTAAGAATATCCACGGCACGCGCCAAATCGTCATAGTTTATCAGCGAAAGTGTCTCCTTAAGGTTTGCTCTTATTTTTTCGAAGACATTGATTGTTGTTGATTCAATGCTGTCCTCATCAATATTTTCGACCTCAATATTCATGCCGATTGCCATATCCCTTATAAGGGCGACTTTGAAGTCTTTGAAGCCTTTAAAGCCAAGCTTCTTTGAAAACCTGAATACTGTTGGAAGGCTTAAATTGAGTTTTTTTGAAAGGTCCTCTATTTTGAGGTTGAATACCTCTTCAGGATTGTTAAGTATATATTCTGCAATCAGCCTTTCAGACTCTGTCATATCAAGAGTCATTGTCTTTAGCTGTGTCAGGATATTGATTCTTTTATCCATTGGCTACTGTAAATTATTTACATTATAAACATTAAGAATATAAATTATTTACATTATATAATAGGATAGAAATAAAAATCAAATTTTTTAAACAGTACATTCAGGATTAAAAAAATATAGTAATTTTTCTTCACCTGGAATCTACACACGGGGGGATGTTTTGTGCTTCATCAATAGATATTAATTCATAGCTATGCGAAATCTTTGGTATTAAATCCTTCTCTTTATTACACCATTGCTCCCCTGATAGAAGCCAGTTCTTTTGATGCTGCTGCAACTATTTCATCAATTGCCTTAAGCTTATCCTCCTCAACCTGATAGGGTTTTACACCTTTGAGTATTTCAAGGCATTTCCGGTGCGCCAGTTCCACCGGATCAGATTTTAAAGCATCCGAAACACTGGTGCTTTTAATATTTTTAATGGCCATGGTAAATGTAAGGCATTTTCTAAAATTGGATGCCGTATGCCCGGTATCGATAAACAACCCGCCAATTCCCTTTTCCCTGATAAGCTCAAGGGAGTCCAAGAAATGCTCCCCGCCTATGCCCCGCATATAGTTTTGCTGGAATTGCGCAATATCAAGGTCAAGTATTGCCTGCTCCATTGAAAAAACAACCGCTCCACCTATTATCCCGACCGGAAATGATGGCTCTCCTGCAAGGGATGAGGCCATGGCTTTAGAGGTGCGTTCATAAATTGAAAGTGCCCCGGGAACCGGCGAGTCTATAAGTCCTATGCCTGTTCCGCATGGTATTCCATATTTCTGGCGGAAAAGCTGTGCCACAGCAAGATCAGCAAGTATAGTTTCAGGGGTTGAAAAGCTTGCTGCGCCTGTTGACGGATTAAGAACTCCGCAAACACAGCGGGCCTCTACAGGATTATGCTCACTTAAAGACTTAGTCGCTACCCAGACTCCAAGGATTTCTGCAGCGCCCACTATGGATGCAGCAATAGGATATATGGGAGATGTTATGCCTATAAGCGGCATCGGGAGAATAAAAATGCTTAAATTGTTTTTAATCATATCCTCAACCAGTGCTGCTTCTGGCCTTGTCAGCCTTAGCGGTGGTTCAGTATCATGTATATTTATAAGGATAGGATTCTTCAAATACTCCTGTGCCGAGCCCTTTACAATTCTTCCCATTTCCATCAGATATGGAAGCTGCCTTCTGTCAATAATTGTTGTGCATCCTGGCTTTGATGAGAATTTTGCTACCATTGATGCGCCCTTTATTGCCACCATTTTTGGGGCAACATCGCTGCCATC
>CAYGYY010000191.1:0-2136 GCA_964354265.1 uncultured Actinomycetota bacterium | reverse complement strand
GAATATGGCAGTGTATGGGTCAAGTGGCTGGGCGAGATAAAGGTCCAGTAATAATATCTTCTACCACATACTACAAAAATTTTTCTGCTCGTAAGACTATGTCATCAATTTCTTTTGCCATGTCTTTATTAATTTCATAGAGGTCTGTTCTTGTTAAAATCTTTTCAACTTTATCATTGGCTTTAAAAAGAATATCCATATTCAAATCTTTTTCCAGCCCCTGTGAAAGAGTATGATCAAAAAGTTCTGGGACCATAAGATATTTTCGGTAATTTAAAAGGGTATCTTCTTCCTGCAGAAAAGAACCTCCTATTCCTATCTTACTTATAATTTTAAGCAGTTCTTCTTCATTACTTATAGAGATACCTTCCATAAATTTTTGAATATTTTGAAGTATCTGGATATCAAGCACCGACTGCTCCGCGCTAAAACATTTCCCGCCATTTACAAGTCCGACAGCACAAGTAAACCGGTTCTTGGCAGCAAGGACAAAATATTTAAAAGTCTTCTCTATAACATTCTGTATCCCCGGATATTTTGCATCAAGATAACATCCAATCCCAAAATTGAAACCATACAACTTTTCATGAACTTCTGAAAGGCCTATATCCTGTAAAGTAGCTTCCGGTGTTGCAAAATTAGCAGTGCCAGTCGCCATATCCATTGAACCCGAAATCATTCCCCCAATAATACTTGCCTGTGGATATATAGCTTTTATTGCAGCTGCCGTTGCAAGAATCTCTGCATTGCCGATAAGTACATTACTAAAAAGACTTACCGGGCTTGAAACACCTGAAATAGGCATAGGTATTATAATGCATGGAAGATCTTTTGAAGCAAGGGCAAGCAGCACTTCAGCAGCATTTTTTTCCAGTATAAATGGTGCGATGGTTTCTTTTGCTGTTATAAAACAGGGATTGTTAAAATAAGCATCCTTGCTTCCACGTATAACTGAACCTATTTCTATAAGGAACTCTAGCTCTTTAGTATTCCATACTTCTGTTGCACCTGGTTTATCAGTATATTTTGCTACTAGAGCTGCGGTTTTTATTCTTTGCATTCTTGGTTCTATCGGATTTCCATTTTTATCCTTAAGGTATACAACAGGATTTCCTACTGTGGCAACTTCCGGTAAGGCCTGACCGAGTTTTACCAGGTTTATTAGGTCTACCTCAGTAGGTTCCCTGAAAATCCTGTTTTTCCAGTCAAGAAATTGTATACATGCCCCACCAAATTTTGCCTGTATGCAATTCTTACCTGTAAACTCGCTTGTAACGCCATTTAAGTATTGCGGTGTTCTCCCCTCTTTATAGTCTGCCTGAATAAGCTTTATAGACTCCTCTATTAACTTACGGGGGAAAAAAACGGTATTGCTTTCAAAATCTACTTTGGCTCCTTTTTTAGACAATGCGACAAGCATGCCATCATGATGAATACGCATTCCTGGGTTTTCAAGAATCCTCAAAGTATATTCGTGTATCTTGTTAATTTCAGAATCATCAAATACTTTTAAAAAAAACTGCATTAAATAACCCTTTCCCTTCCAGATTACTATTTGTTGAGTCCAAATTTTTCAGCTGCCGATAAAGCATCCATTTTTAAATCTACTACTTCCTTTAATGCCTGTAAAAATTCACCAGGTTTTGCAGATTGGTAAAGGTTTCGACCAAAAACTACACCCTTTGCACCATCCCTTATAGATATTTCAGCTTGTTCCAGTGCTTCAAGTTCTGTATCTTTTTTATCACCGCCAAGAGCAAATAGAGGGACTGGCAGAGAAGCCACGATATTTTTAAACTTTTCTCCGGTATAAAAAGTCTTTATTGCATTTGCACCAAGTTCTACGGCTATACGTGACGACTTTAATATCAAGTCATGAAACTCCCCCTCTCTATATTCTTTTTTTGGAGGATATATTTCCCCTATTATAGGTAATCCTGCTTTCATGGCCTCTTCAATTATTTCAGTAAATAACCTGACATTCAATGAATCTACTTCTTCATCACCTGTATAAATACTCAATGATGCTATCCCCGCTTCCGCCCCCATCGAAATTGCCTGGGATGGCGAAAGAGTTTTTGCTATCCTTGCTTTATTATAACCCCATTGGAAGCAGTAATCAGTGTTCCAATTTAA
>CAYGYY010000190.1:0-2156 GCA_964354265.1 uncultured Actinomycetota bacterium | reverse complement strand
CTTGATTGTAGAAGCTTACATTAAGAAATCAAAAAAAATCTTATTGCAAGCCCTGGTTATTGACCCTATTGTTAATGATCTTCAGAGAGCTAAGGAAATGATGGAAACAATGATAAATGCTGAAAAGGATTTTTTGCCAGAATTATATTAATTACAAGTAAAAAGGATTAATAAAATTTATAAGCTAAAGGCTACTTAAAATAGTAAAGATCTAAAAAGAAGGAAAATTAATATGAGAAATATTAGTAAAATTGCTCCACAATGGTGGGACTATACCACACTGGATGATTCAATTTTAAATGATGCTGCTAATCTTTCAATAAAAGATTTAAGCCAGCTCTCCAGACCTGGATTTACTGTTAATTTCTATGATACCCTGGAATCATTTTACTTAGCCGAAGCTATGGAATATATTAATGCCTGGAAACAATCTTCTAAAAATAAACCCACTGGAATTTGTGGTCCAGTAGGTCCCACAGAGCAATTACCCTTAGTTGCACAACTTATAAATGATTTGGAAATAGATATAAAAAATGCTCATTTCTGGGCTATGGATGAATGGTATTCTGATGGAAAGGAAATGTCTTTATCAAATCCTCTAAGTTTTACCAGGGCTCATTTAGAATTATGTTTTAATAAAATAAGAAAAGAGCTAAAGATGCCTGATGAAAATTTACATTTTTTAAAAGTCGATAATATAGATGAATATAGCAGTTATTTTGATGAAATTAGATGCATCACAATGCAGGGTGGGCAGGGAGAAGTAAAGCACTGGGCATTTAACGACCCGGTAGAAAGAGAAGGGAAATATAAGGATTATCCTCCAAACCCAGAAGAGTATAGAAAGCTTGGCACTAGAATTGTTAAACTTCATCCACTTACGATAATTCAGAATGCCAGGACTTCGGGAAAGGGTATAGTTTCAACTATTCCACCTGAAGCAATTACAGTGGGACCGGTACAAACATGGAAGTCTGAAAAAGTATCTATATGGCATGCTGGTACCCATGACAATCCATTTGGCATTAGATTGACTTCTTTAATGATCTCTAAAAAAATTCCAGATTCTTCAGTACCAATGTCTTTACTTGCTGATCATGATAATGTTCAATTCAATTTTTACAGGCCAGGGATAGGTTCCTGCATTATTGAAATGCACTAATTTATAAGATTAATAAGGTTTTATTATAAAAAGATAATCGAGTACTGTATCTAGAAATGAAATTAAATGATGAATATTACCCATAGGGGCCATATATGAAAATTTTTGGTAAGGATATAAAAAGAAAGGAACTGTTAAAAATAATTGGCGATATTTCTCAATTAGGTGGAGCCAAGACTTATGAGTACACTGATGGAATGAGTAGGGGAATAAGAGCAATAGATGTAAAGACAATATGTGGGATCGATTTTACAGTACTTATAGACAGAGCTTTGGATATTTCTAATCTAAATTATAAATCAATTCCTATCAGTTGGAAATCTGCAACTAAGGAAACCTCTCCTATATATTACGAGAGCCAGGGAACAGAATGGTTCAGAACTTTTTATGGCGGTTTGCTTGTAACATGTGGATTATCCCATATGGGTGCACCATGCAGCGACGGTGGAGAGGAGCTTGGTTTGCATGGAAGGATATCTAATATAAGTGCAGAAAAAGTAAGTGTTGGTGAGAAATGGGTAAAAGATAATTACATAATATGGATTGAAGGAACAGTAAGAGAAGCAAAAGTCTTTGGCAGTAAAATAGTTTTACATAGAAAAATCTCCACATGGATGGATTGTCCAAGAATTTTAATTGAAGATACTATAGAAAATATCGGTTTTGAAAAAACACCTGTTATGGTCTTATACCATATTAATATTGGTTACCCGCTTTTAGATAATGGTTCCAGAATATTAGAACCAAAAACAAAAGTTTTATATGAGGTTGATTTTAAAAGGAAAATACCTAAAAATTTCCTGTCATTTAGTAAACCTATAATAGGTTTTCAAGAGGAATGCTATTATCATGATATAGAGCCTGATGAAAAAGGTAATGTAAATATTGCTCTGGTAAATGAAGGATTTAATAGTAATCAGGGCTTAGGCTTATGGTTAAAGTATAAAAAAAATAATTTACCCAAAAACTGTTTATCAATGAATGACTGATTCAC
>CAYGYY010000189.1:0-2306 GCA_964354265.1 uncultured Actinomycetota bacterium | reverse complement strand
CTGCCAGCCCCCATTCCGGGTATCGTAATAACCCCTTAGAGTTATAGACGATATACCAAGTGTCCAATTGCCAGTGAGTTCGTGAGTTAGAAAATCAGTATATTCGCCTGCTATTTTTGTCTTCTTATAAATATCAGGCTGGTTCTTTTTTACCCAGAGGTTCTTGCATGGGAACCATTCCGGAGAGACATTACCATAACCATTATATCTTCTTGCAGGATGTTCAATAGAAGCAATTAATCTTGCTTCTTCTGTGGCTCTTACATCCATCCAGATTATCGCATCCCGTAATGGCTTATCGTTCTCATCAATCCATATGGGAGAACATGAAGTAGCGTCATAGCTTACGCCAACAATAGATTCCGGTTTCACTCCAGATGAGTTAATGACATCCCGCACGGCAATATAAAGACTCTCCCGCCATTCTTCTATCTTCTGTTCCGCCCAACCCGGGTAATTATGATATGTGTTATAGTTACAGCTGCTTATACCAATAATATTTCCCTTAAGGTCATAGATACCTGCTTTAACACATTCAGTCCCACCATCAATGCCCATTAGAAATTCTGCCATTTATAGCTCCTTAAGTATAGAGACATTTGAAAAAAATGTTCAGGGTTTAATTCTAAATATTAAAACATCTTAATTCAAGATTATTTAAATAAATTACCAATTTTTTAATTTACCAATAAGTTATTTTGCATGAATATTTTTTTAAATAAAAATTAAAATAAGATATAATTTTAATAACATAAGCGGCTCAGGTCCAAAAATGTTTATATCATTAAATATTCTTTAAATGCAAGGAGGTTTTTCAAATGTTGAAATTTGGAGTAGACACTTTTATATGGTCTGAAAGCTTTTCTGAAAAAGACCTGCATCTAATTGGAAAATCCAAACAGCTTGGTTTTGACGTCATTGAGACTTTTATTTCTAATCCTGATACTTACCCTACAGGACAGGTAAAAAAGGAAGTTAAAAAAGTCGGTGTCGAAGTAGTTACAGCTACTGTGCTTGGAAACGAGACTAACTTAATTAGCCTGGATCCGAAAATCAGGAAAAAAGGTATCGAATATCTTAAAAAAGTCATAGATATCAATAATGAGATAGGGTCCGATACTATTGGTGGTGTCAACTATGCAAGCTGGGGATATCTTACACGTAAATGCAGGACGGAAGATGAATGGAAGTGGTCTGTTGAATCTATGAGGGAAGCTGCAACTTATGCAAAAGAAACAGGAAATGCCAGTATTTGCGTGGAACCTGTAAACAGGTTTGAGACACATTTTTTAAATATAGCTGAAGATGCGGTAAGGTACTGCAAGGATGTAGGTATCGATAATATGAAGGTTCATCTTGATTCATTTCATATGATACGTGAAGAGCTTAGTTTTACTGAAGCTGTAAACCAGTGCGGCAAAAAATATCTTGGATATGTACATGTTTGCGAAAATAATAGGGGTATTCCAGGCACAGGACTTGTACCATGGAAAGAGTTCTTCACTGCAATAATAAATACCGGATATTCAGGCCCTCTTGTTATTGAATCCTTTGACCCAAGCTTTGAAGAACTTACAGCTATGTGCGCTATCTGGAGAACCTTTGCTGATACAGGTGAAGATCTTGCAGTGCAGGGATTAAAAAACCTGAAGGCCATTGAGAAACAATTGAAATAACAAAAGTGACTTAAAAAAATATTTAAGTTTTCAATCAATATCTATAATTAATAACTTATTTATTACTTTAACACGGTAGAAAGGAGAGAAATGAGGAAGTTAATCAACAATCCGGCAAATGTTGTAGATGAGCTTATTGACGGATTTGTCTATACCAATAAAGACAGGGTAAAAAGGATTGGAAGAGAAACAGTCGTAGCAAGAATAAACGCCCCCATAAAAGACAAGGTAGGCATAGTTATTGGAGGAGGAGCCGGACATGAGCCATTGTTTCTCGAGTATGTAGGAAAAGGTATGGCAGATGCTGCTGCCCATGGACAGGTATTTGCAGCCCCTTCTGCTTCATATGGACTGGAAGCAATAAAGGCCGCCAATGGTGGAAAGGGTGTAATACTGCTCTATAATAACTATGCAGGCGATGTCATGAATTTCGATATGGCGCAGGATATGGCTCGTGATGAAGGTATAAAAGTCGAGACAGTTCTTATTTATGATGATGTATCATCCGCTCCTGTCGAAAAAAAAGAGGACAGGCGTGGCACAACAGCAACTCCGATTGCAATTAAAATCGCTGGCAATGCTTCTGAAAGTGGAATGGGATTTGAAGACTTAAGAAAGCTTTTGGAGAGG
>CAYGYY010000188.1:0-2311 GCA_964354265.1 uncultured Actinomycetota bacterium | reverse complement strand
CTGGATACAATGAAAAAAGAATATAAGAATCTGTCATTTAACAATGTAAGGGTTATTGGAGGCGGTGCCGGGTCTAAACTCTGGAATGACATAAAGGCAAATGTTTTGGGAATAGATTATGAACAATCAAACAGGGATGATCAGGCACTATTGGGTGCGGCTATCATAGGTGGAGCGGCTGTGGGTATGTTTGATAATATTGAAGATGCATCGCGAAAATTCTATAAAACCAAACGCATTTACCCTGTTTCGAAGGAAAAGTCCCAAAAATACAAACATATGGTTTCACTATATTTTGAATTTCTTGAAAGCAATAAAAAATTATTCAGCGAATTAAATAAATGGAGATAGAATATGACACCAAGACAAAGAGTTTTAAATACCATCTCTTTAAGAGAGCCTGACAGAGTACCGCTGGATCTTGGAGGAACCGGAGGCTTAATTGTAGACCCCGTTTACCATGAATTGCGCAAACATCTTGGGCTGGATGATTCTGTAAAACCATACAGGCAAGGCAGTACTGCAAATTACTATGATGAAAGGATTCTTGAAATATTTAATATAGATTTTCGCCATCTCTGGCTGTCTTCAAGCAACAAACCTGAATCAATAAGGCATATTGACGGGACGGTCACTGATTATTGGGGTATTACCTGGAGCAGGGAAGGCTCTTATCCAATCTATTTTCCCTTTAAGAACAGATCTTTAGATGAAATAAAAAATTATAACTGGCCTTCGCTTAAAAACTGGAATATGGATGAGCTTGCTGACCGTGCAAAGTTTTATTATGAGAAAACGGATTATGCGGTTGTGGCCAAGGCGGTATTGGATGGGGCAGGAATATTTGAAAGGTGTTATTACTTGCGTTCGATAGATGAGATGTTTATTGATATGATGGATAATGAAAAGTTGATGAATTATATAATAGATAAAGTCACTGAAATAGAGATTTCCCTTTGGGATATGTACCTTGATGCAATTGGAAAATATATACATATAATCCAGAGAGCTGAAGACCTGGGAACCCAAACCGGACTGATAATATCACCTGCAATGTTCCGAAAGTATTTTAAACCCGCGGAAGAAGAAGTTTACAGATTTATTAAATCCAGGGCACCGCATGTTAAAATCTGGTTTCATTCCTGTGGCGCAATTGAACCTTTAATAAATGATTTTATAGAACTCGGATTGGATATACTTAACCCAGTCCAACATTTATGTGAAGGTATGGATTCCTTTGAACTCAAAGCAAAATATGGGAAAAAACTCTGTTTCCATGGCGGAATAGATCTTCAAAAAGCTCTTCCAGGTACTCTAGAAGATACAATTACAGAAACCGAGACGAGGATTAAAGCTTTTGGACCCGGTGGCGGATACATATTGGCACCAGCAAATCATATACAAAAAGATACTCCTGTTGAAAATATTGTTGCTCTTTACAAACATGCGTCTGAATTTGGTCAATATCCTTTAAAGCCCTAATTTTTTAATCCTAATAAATTTAATATATCCAGGAAGGAAAATATAAACTATGAAAAGAAATGCGCTAATTGCATTTGGCGGGGGACCGTCTCCTGTAATAAGTTCATCACTTTTAGGAGTTTTTAACAAATGCCTTGAATACAGAAATAAAATAAAAAATATTTATGCTGCGAGACATGGTGTAGAAGGAATTCTTCTTGAAAATCTTATTGACTTAAAGAAGCAGGAACCTTATGAAATGAAACTTTTAAAATATACCCGCTGGCTCAATAGGAACATGCCGTTACAAGCTTGATAAAGATTGTAGTGAGGATTTTCAAAGAATCATTGATGTGTTGCAGGCACATGAGATAGGTTATTTTTTTATATAGGCGGCAATGATTCAATGGATACTGCAGATAAAGTATCAAAACTTGCCAAGGAAAATAATTTTGAACTTGTCGTTGCGGGTGTCCCAAAGACTATCGATAATGATTTGGGAGATGAGGAATTTAAAATAATTGACCATACTCCAGGATATGGAAGCACTGCACGATATTGGGCAAATATTATCCAGAATATAAATGAAGAAAATAAGGGAATGTGTGTTTCAGAAAGCGTATGAGTAATAAAGGCAATGGGGAGAAAATCAGGATATATCACTGCTGCTGCCAGATTGGCAGATCCTGGAAGGGAAATGCCCTTACAAATGTATTTTGCTGAATCTGGCAATAATCTTGATATACTGACTGAAAATGTAAATAAAGAACTTAACAAAAGCGGCAGGTGCATTGTATGTTTCAGCGCTGATAAAAAAAGCAGATGACCTGCTCTATGTTGCCAAAGAAAA
>CAYGYY010000187.1:0-2316 GCA_964354265.1 uncultured Actinomycetota bacterium | reverse complement strand
CTCGTAATGGAACACAGGGTCATTTATGATAAAAAAGGCCATGTGCCGGAAAATGATTATGAGCTGCCAATTGGTAAGGGTGAGGTAAAAAGGCAGGGGAGTGATTTGACAATTTTTGCAATTGGCGCACTTGTCGGCAAAGCCCTTGATATAGCGGAAAAATTTAAGGCAAAGGGCATAAACATCGAAGTCATAGACCCAATATGGCTGGCTCCGCTCGATAAGGAGCTTATTTTAAATTCTGTAAAAAAGACGGGAAGACTTTTAATACTTGACGAAGACAATCCGAGATGCAGTGTTGCAAGCGATGTTGCCGCACTGATTGCTTGTGAAGGAATAGATTATATCGAAAAACCTGTAAAGATGCTAACCTCACCAAACACCCCTGTACCTTTCAGCCCTGCCCTTGAGGATGAGTACATCATCTCAGAGTCGGATATTGAAAAGGCAGTTAATGAAGTGTTAAATTAAGCTTAAATGGAAAGAAAATTGCTAGTTTCTTTTAACAAACTTATTGCATATACTATCAACCTGCAACTTGTTTGCAGCAGTAAATGTAATCTGGAAGATCATTATAATGAATTATTGTCATATGTTATTGGAGTAAAAAATGTATGAAGTAAAAATGCCGAAACTTGGTATGGCGCAATCCTGGTGCGTTATAGAAAAATGGCATAAAAAGCCTGGAGATATTGTCAAAAAAGGGGAAGTAATTTTAGAGGTTTCTACAGATAAGATTTCTTTTGAGGTTGAATCAAACGAAGAGGGCATCCTCCTGAAAGTCTTTAAAAATGAAGGCGAAGAGGTGCCTGTTGGTGAAATCATTGCCATTATCGGGAGTACTGGTGAGCTTGAATCAGTTAATAAAACAAATTCTACCAATCAGGAAGCACTCTTAGAAAGAATCGCTGCCCAGCCTCAGGTTAAAAATTTTAAAACTATTGAAAAAATCCCTGAGTCCAGGCCTGCCATAGATTACAGTAATATCAAGATTTCAGCACTTGCAAAAAATATTGCCGAAGCTAAAAATATAGACATATCAAAAGTTAAGGGGACAGGACCAGGCGGAAGGATTTTAAAAGAGGACATTGATGCTTATATCGAATTAATCCAGAAAGAAGATAAACATGATATAGCCGCAAAAGAGGGTTTCTTTTCAAACCTTAAAAAAGAATTTATTGAAGAGAACAAGGCTTTAGATATAAAAATACATTCTTCTACAAATCTTTCCAGTTTAAGAAGAATAATTGCTAATAAAATGACATTCTCCCAACAGAAGATACCTCACATCAGCCAGACGGCAAAGGCTAATATTGGGGACCTGGCAGCTATGAAAGAAAAGTTAAGGGATGAGTTTGAAAACTTATCCTTTACAGATTTTTTCATAAAGGCCGCTGCCATGGCTTTAAGGGATAATTTAAATATTAATTCATCATTAATCGAGGGGAAACATATTATTTATGAAGATGTAAATATTGGCCTGGTCAATATCATCCCGGGAGGGCTAGTAATCCCTGTAATAAAAAACTGTGATAAAAAAACTATTGTCAAAATATCTGAAGAACGGAGAGCACTCAACAAAAAAGCCGATGAAAACAGACTTGGCATTGAAGATATTTCTAATGGGACTTTTACTATTAGCAACCTGGGAACATATAAAATAAAATCATTTACTGCAATAATCTATCCGCCACAGGGTTCAATTCTTTCTATAGGGTCAATATATGAAAGCGCCGAGGTTGTTGGTAACAGGGTGGAAATAAGAAAAGTTGTTGAATTGACCGCAGCGCAAGACCACAGGATTATTGATGGTGCCGAGGGCGCGAAGTTTCTGACAGATATGATACGGTTACTGGAAAATCCGGAAATGCTAATTGAAAGGTAGCCTTGAAATCCATTTATTTAAATGAATTTTAAAATGTTAAAAAATCTTTAATTGGAAGCAGTTTGATATTATTTTTATAAGTAACAGATAAATAATAATATAAAAAATTTTATGTTTTTTAATATAATTAGTCTAAAAGATAGGGGTAATTTTTATGTTTGAAGAAAAAAGCGAATTTAAAATTTGGAATTCTCCTGAAATCATCGATTGGGGCCCTGCAAAAGTAAGGTTCTATGTTAAAAATGATAAAATGCTTTTTGGTATTCTTACTGTACCAAAAAGATCTGTTGGATTGGTTGATGAGGGCCATAAAAATGGGGAATACCTGCACTGTTTAAAGGGAAATTTTGAAATGGTACTTCTCTATAAAAATGGAGAAAAAGAAAGTAAAAAAGTATCAATATTTTACAAATTTTATTACTTTTTTGGGA
>CAYGYY010000186.1:0-2334 GCA_964354265.1 uncultured Actinomycetota bacterium | reverse complement strand
ACTATAATAAATCCCGGCTGCGGTCCCTGTGTCGGGGTACACGAGGGGACACTTGCTGACGGGGAAGTCTGCCTCTCTACACAAAACAGGAATTTTAAGGGCAGGATGGGCAATCCTGAAAGTTTTATTTATCTTTCATCGCCTGCAACAGCTGCATGGTCCGCTGTAAAAGGGTATATATCAGACCCGAGGGAGGTGCTTGTTTAAAAATGGGAAACTCAGGTAAAAAAGACCCTGGCATACTTAAGGGCAGGGCTTTTAAATTCGGCGACGACATATCGACAGACCTTATTGCTCCCGGCAGGTATTTCCATCTTCGCTCGAACCTTCCGGAGCTTGCAAAACATGTGCTGGAGGATGCAGATCCTGAATTTGCAAAAAAAGTTAAAAACGGGGATTTTGTTGTAGGAGGCAGGAATTTTGGGCTTGGTTCAAGCAGGGAACATGCCCCGACAATAATAAAACTTGCAGGCGCAGGTGCTGTACTTGCAAAATCCTTTGCCAGGATATTTTTTCGCAACAGTATTAATATAGGCCTGCCTGTCCTTGTTTGTGATACAGATAAGATAGATGAGGGAGACGCTTTGAACATTGATCTCAGGAACGGGATTATAAAAGACATAACGAAAGATATTGATCTTAAGTTCAATCCGCTGCCGGAAGTCATGATAAAGATTTTGTCTGATGGGGGACTGGTTGAACATATTACCAGGAATAAGGGGTTTAATTTATGAGTTATAAAATTACTTTGATACCCGGAGATGGTACGGGACCGGAAATCACGGAAGCAACAAAAAGAGTCATTGAGGCAACAGGCGTAAAAATAGAATGGGACATAGTTGATGCGGGGGCTGAAGTCTATGAAAGGGAAGGCACCGTACTGCCTGACAGGGTGCTGAAGTCACTCGAAAAAAACAGGGTCGGACTTAAGGGGCCTATCACAACGCCTGTCGGGACTGGTTTTAGAAGTGTAAATGTTGCAATGCGCAAGATATTTGACCTGTATGCATGTGTGAGGCCATGTAAGAGTTATAAAGGCGTGAGAAGCAGGTATGATAATATCGACCTGGTTATCATAAGGGAAAATACAGAAGACCTGTATGCAGGAGTTGAATTCGAGCAGGGAAAAGACAGCACATACAAACTTATAAAGTTCATCTCGACTATAAATGAGACCCCTATCAGGCAGGATAGCGGTATTTCAATAAAACCTATTTCCATTACCGGTTCCGAAAGGATAATCAGGTTTGCATTTGATTATGCTGTAAAGAACGGCAGGAAAAAGGTAACCGGTGTCCACAAGGCAAATATAATGAAATATACCGATGGCCTTTTCCTTGAAGTGTTCAGGAAGGTTTCTGCAGATTACCCGGATATTGAATCCGAGGACAGGATAGTAGATAACATGTGCATGCAGCTTGTGCAAAAACCGGAACTTTATGACGTAATGGTGCTGCCCAATCTCTATGGTGATATACTTTCCGATCTTGCTGCTGGCCTGGTTGGAGGGCTTGGAGTGGCTCCTGGCGGTAACATAGGCACTGATATTGCACTTTTTGAACCAACGCACGGCAGTGCCCCAAAATATAAGGGGATGAACAGGGTAAACCCGGTTGCGCAGATGCTTTCTGCTGTTATGATGCTCAAATATATAGGCGAAGAAAAATGCGCAGATGTCATGGAAACCGCTATTGCCCAGGTGATTGAAGAAGGCAAAAATGTTACTTATGACATGAAACCCAGGCTTGATGACCCCGCAGCAGTAGGTACAAGCCGGATGGCGGATGCTATAATAGAAAAAATAGAATCAGCGTAAGAATAAAAATCAATAATGGCTTATTAACTATATTTAATATAGGAGGAAAGTATAATGGCAATTTTTGAAAGACTTACTGATCTTCTCAAAGCAAATATCAATGATCTTATTGATAAGGCAGAAGATCCTGAAAAGATGGTCAAACAGATAATAATCGATATGGAAGAACAGCTTCAAAATGCTGTCCAGGGATTAGGTTCTGTTATGGCAAGTGAACGCCAGGTTCTCAAGCAGCTTGATGAAGCAAAAGCCCAGTCAAAACTCTGGGAAGACCGTGCAAAGAGCGCCCTTAAGGAGTCTAATGAAGACCTAGCAAGGCAGGCAGTGGACAATAAGCTCAAGGCCGATGAGAGTGTTAAACAGTATGAAAAAATGCATGCAGAAATTTCAGCACAGCTTGTAACATTGAGACAACAGGTAGATATTTTAAAACTAAAGCTTAATGAAGCCCGAACACGCCAGTCTCTTCTCATTGCAAGGGATAAGGTAGCCGACGCCCGTAAAGAAGTTTCCAGGGC
>CAYGYY010000185.1:0-2342 GCA_964354265.1 uncultured Actinomycetota bacterium | reverse complement strand
TTTCCACTTCTGAACAAGTGGCTCTATCTCCATCACGTCTGATGTATAACCATCTATTTGTAGATTATTCCTGTCGATAATTGCACATAAATTGTCAAGCTTGTAGTGAGCTGCAGACATTGCAGCTTCCCATACGCTTCCCTCGTCCATCTCTCCATCACCCATGATACAGAAGACCCTGTAATCTTTGCTTTCAAGTTTTGCATTAAGCGCTGAACCTATAGCTATGCCTAGTCCCTGTCCCAGCGAACCTGAGCTGGCTTCAATGCCTGGGAGCTTGAACCTGTTGGGGTGTCCTTCAAACCCCGACTCCAGTCGTCTAAGCTTTACTGAATCATCCACATTAAAGTATCCCGCAAGTCCGAGTGCAGCATATAGTGCTGGCGCCTTATGCCCAGCAGACCAGAAAACCCTGTCTCTATCGGTCCATTCCGGATTTTTCGGGTCATGTTTAATGTGGGAAAAATATAGAGCTGTGGCAATATCTATTATTGACATTGTCCCGCCAGTATGACCTGAATTTGCTGCTGATATTGCAATCATTGAATAGCTTCTTATTTTTTTAGCAATTTCTGAAAGCTCTTCTGTTGAATACTCTGTTTTAATCCTATTATTACTTGAATCAATTATAGGCACCGTAATACCTCCATCTTAATTCTTATATTCTTAATTTGTGTTCTTTAACTATATTCTTTATTATCGATATTTTTTACTTTTTTTTTCAACAGCTCTTTTTATTCTTGCAAGGCCTTCTGTTATCTCTTTTTCGCTTACTGCATAGCATAATCTTACATACTCATCGTTTTCACCGGCATTTCTTATTCCAAAAGACGACCTTGGCAATACTGCAACTCCTGCTTCGTGAAGCAGGTATTTCTGGAATTCCTCGGAAGTTGCAAATCCCAGAGTTCTACATGCCTCAGTTACATTGGGGAATACATAAAATGCGCCTTTTGGCCTAAGGCATTTTATGCCCTTTATATTATTTAACCCATCAGTAATAAGTTTGCTTCTCTTACTGAATACCTCAACCATTTTCCTGGTTTCATCCTGCGGACCATTTAAAGCTTCAATTGAAGCTATCTGGGAAAATGTAGCAGTACAGGATACTGAATTGGTTTCCAGGTTAGCAATATGCAAGGCTATTTCTTTGTTAAAAACACCATAGCCGACTCGCCAGCCCGTCATTGAATATGTCTTGGAAAGACCGTCCAGGATTATGGTACGTTCTTTCATTCCGGGAAAAGAAGAAATACTGTGAAATTTTCCTTCAAAGATTATTTCACTGTAAATCTCGTCGGATAGAATAATAATGTCATGAGCTTTTGCCAGATCTGCAACTGCCTTGAGGTCCTGTTCTTCGATTATCCCGCCTGTTGGGTTTTGTGGAGAATTCAGTATAATCATCCTGGTTTTGGATGTTATAAGCTTTTTTAACTGTTCCACATCAATACTGAAGTTTTTCTCTTCAACTATAGATATTGGGACTGCTATGGCTCCTACAAAATTGATTATTGATTCATAAATTGGATATCCGGGATTTGGATATATAACTTCATCTTCGGGATTTATCAGGCATAATATTGAATAAAAAATTGCTGGTTTACCGCCCGGTGTTACAACTACCTCATCGGGCTCAACTTTTATGTTTCTTGATCTGGATATGTATTTTGCTATTGATTCCTTCAGTTCAGGCAGTCCTGCAGAAGGACCGTAATGGGTATAGTTTTGTTTTATTGCATTTACTGCTGCCTTTTTTATGTTTGCAGGGGTATCAAAATCCGGCTCACCGAGTCCAAAACTGATTATGTCTTTTCCCTGGTTTTTGAGTCTATTAACCTCTGCTAAAACTTTGAATGCATTTTCAGTTCCAAGATCTGACATTCGGTATGCTAATTTCATATTTATTCCACTCCAATCCTACACTGTTATTTTTGTGATTAACAGGCTAACCTTCTGCATTTTTAGATTAAATATTTTATTTATAGAGAACAATTAAAAATATTTTTAATATAATTTTCAAGGAGTATTACTGGTTTAATGGCATACTGGCTTTACCAGTTAATAATATATCACTCCAGTTTTTGATTGTCAAAAGTTTTAAAATAAAGATCAATAATTTCTGAAACCATGCTTTGTAATTACCATGCAATGGGGAATAAAAAAGCCTATAAAAAATAGCGGCAGAACGCCGCTATTTTTATATTTTCTTTTTTGTGGTGATAATGCTTCTAATTGCAATCACTTTAATTTCAAAAAAGTAAGGAACTTTTAAAAAATATAGCAATAATACTACTCTTTTATACTTAGAGCTTACTCTCTTTAGAAAAGAATAAAGCTCT
>CAYGYY010000184.1:0-2350 GCA_964354265.1 uncultured Actinomycetota bacterium | reverse complement strand
TTAGAACAAACTGAAATATTATATGGAGATAAAATAATCAATCCAAAGAAACATTTACAGAAAAATTTATTATTGATTGGTGATTGTATTTGTAACTGTAATTATAAATTAAATAATGAATTTTGTAAATTTGTAAAAGGCTGCCCGCCAACAATAACAGAAATTATGAATAAAATTGAATCAGAATCATCATATTTATGTGAGTTCCGATGATGTGTTGGAAATCTTATTTTAAGGATTTTTTAAAAATAAATTTAAATATAAAAAAATGTTAAAAGTAGCAATTAGTAGGTGATTTTAAAAAAGTATTTTTTATTTATAAAAGAATTGAACTTTTTAATAGTTTTATTAAAAACTATTAAGGTTTATAGAATCATTATTTAAAAAAAATGAATACAAATTCGACAGATATAAACTTAAAACCTATAAAGAGTGCAAGAATATACACTAAGGTTGTAGAGCAACTAAAAGATTTAATTACAAAGGGTGAGCTTAGACCAGGTCAAAGACTTCCTTCTGAAAGAGAGCTTGCTTCTAAACTTAATATTGGAAGACCATCTGTTAGAGAGGCATTGAGAGTTTTAGAAGCTATTGGTTATATAGAAGTAAGACTTGGTTTAGGAGTTTTTATCAGGGAACATGCAAATGGTTTAGAGGAACAAGAAATGAATTTTATTATAAACTCTGTGCTGAAAGAAAAATCAAGAACAAAGCATTTATATGAAGCACGGGAATTAATTGAGCCAAATCTCGCAGGACTTGCAGCAGAAAGAATTACTGAAACAGAGATAGCTAAGTTTCAAGATTACTTTAAAGATATTAAGGAAAAAATTGAAAGTGATACTATTTGTTTTGAAGATGATAAAAAATTTCATTTATTACTGGCAGAAGCCGCAAAAAATGATTTTTTAAAATTTTTGCTTATTTTTATATTAGAATCCCTTAACGCAGATTTAAAAGAATATTTTGAAATAGAAGGTAGAAAAAAGCAGTCTTATTTAGAACATTTAAAAATTTTTAAAGCAATTAAAGAAAATAATTCAGAAAAAGCTAACAAGATTATGGAAGAACACTTGATATCAAGGTTTAAAAAGATATAAATCTTTTTTAATTCATTATTGTGTTAATTAACAACGGGTTAATTTTTTGATATTTATGGTAATACCATCTGAAGGCATGGTGTTAAGTTACTATGATGGATAATGAACTAAAGATAGTTTTGCTAAAAAAAATGCTTATGATAAGGAACTTTGATATCCGAGTATCAAACCTTTTTTTAAATGGAAAAATAAAAGGTTCAGTACATACCTACTTAGGACAGGAAGCGGTAGCAAGTGGTATTTCAGTTAATTTAGAAGAGGAAGATTTTATCATAACCACTCACAGGTGTCATGGACATACTCTCTCAAAAAATGGAGATCCAAAAAAAATTCTTTCAGAGATATTTGGTAGAATCGACGGATACTGTAAGGGGAGGGGCGGTTCCATGCATATCATGTCAAAAGATCTGAAGACTTTAGCATTCCCTATTGTTGGTGCAGGTATTCCTGTAGGAATAGGCATTGCATTCGGGTTAAAAAAGAAAAATAAATCAAATGTTGTAATAATTTATTTTGGAGAAGGTGCTTCGAATCAGGGTACGTTCCACGAATCATTAAATATTGCCTCAATTTTTAAGCTGCCAGTTCTTTTTGTTTGCGAAAACAACAAGTACGCCGTCTCATCCGATATTGCGCGAATGGCAAATGTAGATAGTATTTCCACAAGAGCAAAATCATATGGATTTAAAAGTTTTAATGTATACGGTAATGACGTTTCAGAGGTTTATAAGATTTCAAAAAAATCAATAGAATTCATAAGAGAAGGTAAAGGTCCTCAACTGATTGAGGCTAAAACTTACAGATGGGAAGGACATTACAGTGGCGAACCATGTGTTTATCGAGATAAAAAAGAACTTGAAGAATGGCAAAAAAAATGTCCTATTAAAAGATTCAAAGAATTACTTATAAAAGAAAAGATAATAACAGAAAAAACTTTTAATGAGTTAGATTCAGATATAAAAAATGAGATAGAAGAAGCTTGTGAGTTTGCTTTTAACAGTCCAGAATTTGAAGCCGATCAGTTTAATGAATATGTCTTTAAGGAGTAAATTTGAAAGAGGCCACTTATTTAGAAGCTATTAATAGTGCATTGGATTATTTATTATTGCATCAGGATGAATGCTTTATTATTGGAGAAGATATTGGAAAGCATGGCGGGGCTTTTGGCGTAACCAGGGGCTTGTGGGCAAAATATGGTGCTGATAAGGTAATAGATATGCCGATTTCTGAGGGCTCATTTACAGGAATGG
>CAYGYY010000183.1:0-2364 GCA_964354265.1 uncultured Actinomycetota bacterium | reverse complement strand
ATATAAACTTAGATAATATTGAATCTTCATACCTAACGAATGAACCTATTTTTGATTATTTCTGGATAAAAAAGAAATTATATAGGAAAATACATCGTTCTGACATTAAGTTAATTCTGCATAAAAAAATATCCATCAGGAGAGACTTAGAGGGATATGATATCATTATCAATGCTACTTATTTTAATATCAATAGGATAAAAAGAATATTTGATTTGCCGCAGGTTAAATTAAGACTGCAGACGGTTATTATCCCGATATTAAGTAAATATCATAGTTATAGAATAGGATTAACGATAATGGACGGGAAGTATTGCAGCATCATGCCAAAAGGATTCAATGATTACAGTTTTTTACTTTATCATGCTAAAGAGTCAATTATCTATGAAACTGAGAGTGAGGTAATTCCTGATGCATGGCATTTTGGTAAGCAATTAATAAATAATCGTTTTATAAAGGAAAATATTTATGATGATATAATTGCAAAATGGCATATTAGTAAAATAGTGAAAGCATCTCAGAAGTATTTCCGGTTCCTTAAAGATTGTGATGTTACGGATTACTGGCAGACTGTCCGGGCACTGCCTATTAATGATAATGATGAACGTCTAAGCATATTGGAAGTAGCAGAACGGAATAACCAGAAAATAATATCTGTATTATCCGGGAAAATCTCGACTTGTTTATTGATTGCAAATAAAATATCTAAACTGATATGAAAGTATTACTTATAAATCCCTGGGATGACGGTGTATTTCCACCTCCGGCTATCGGGTATTTACAGGCAGTATTAAAATATTGGAAAATTGATGTAACGGCTTGCGGGATCAATGAAGCATTGTTAATGAATGATGATTTTGATTTAACGGGAGTATCTTTTCACAGTCTATCAGTGAGATATGCTCGTCAGGTAAGAGATAAGTTTAAAAAGAGATTAATTTGCGGTGGTCATCATCCCTCAATGCTACCTGATCAAATGCTGAAAATAGGATACGATCAGGTGGTTATTGGAGAGGGAGAGGATGCAATAATATCAATAATACAGGGTAATAATAACGATATTATAAATGGGGAAGATTACAGATATAAATATTTTGCCAGTATCAATAACATTCCTTTCCCGGATTATACAGGGTTGAAGTTTAGCGGTAGTATGGGTATCCCTATTATTAGCTCTCGTGGATGTCCGTATTCATGTAGCTTTTGCGCTTCAGCAATTTTTTGGCATCATAAATATTACATGCGTAGTGTGGATAATGTCCTTTGTGAAATCGAAAAGCGTAAATCAGAGGGGTTTAAATCATGGATGTTTGAAGATGATAATTTCACATTAAACAAATCAAGGGTTTATGAGATATGCAAAGGATTGGATAGTAAATATTTATGGAACTGTACCTCAAGGGCTGAAACATTGGATGTGAAATTATGTAAAGAGCTTTACCGGGCCGGCTGCAGGAAGATATGGCTGGGTATTGAATCATTAAGTCAGGCAGCGCTTGATAGGTGCAATAAGAATACCACTGTTGAGAAAATGCTTACAGGAATCCAGAATGCAAAGGATGCGGATATTGAAACGATTTGTCAGTTTATTGTTGGAATGCCGGGAGATACGCTGGATGAAATTAAAGAAACACATGATAAAATAAAAAAGTACAAGCTTAATGCAAGTTTCCATATTGCACAGATCCTACCGGGGACTGAGATATATAAAAAGGCAAAAGAATATGGATTTAGGGATGATCAATATTTAGAGGCAAATATTCCATTATATACATACGAACAATCAATAGAGACATTAAATAAATGGATAAAAATATGAAAATATTAATCACGGGATCTGAAGGCAATGTTGGCAAAAAGCTCATGCTGTACCTGCAAAGCAAGGGATATGAGGTTTTCGGAGTCGGAACCACAACCCGGATAGCGGACGACTATCGTATGGCAGATATAAATGATTCAATAGAGCTATCAGAGGTGTTTCATGATTTCCGTCCTGATGTGTGTTACCACCTGGCAGCTAAGGTAAGCCGTGTTACCTGTGAAAAAAGTCCTGCACTTGCAATAAAGACTAATGTTATGGGTGCAAATAATGTAATCCAGCTATGCAGGTTTTATAAAACGCGATTGATATATTTCAGCACGAGCGAAGTTTATGGCAATATATCCGGGCTGCATACAGAAGACAGGGAATTACAGCCAAATAATATTTACGGCTTGAGTAAGCTTATGGGAGAGCAGTTGGTAAAGTATAATATCACCTGCGGTCTGGAGGCTATCATAGTGCGCCCTTTCATGCTGTATCACGAAAGTGAGCGGACAGGGGAACATCATAGCGCCCTGATACGATTCTGTGACGGACTTATC
>CAYGYY010000182.1:0-2401 GCA_964354265.1 uncultured Actinomycetota bacterium | reverse complement strand
AGGAAAAGTATCCATATGTCCTGCTTGCTGACTACAGGGACATTTTCGCAATAGATGTATCGGATACCTCTAATCCAGTTATTGCAAGCAATTATGGCGATGTAAAAAGCGCAGTAAGCATTGTGGCTTCAGGCAGTAATGCATTTGCAGCAGATTATAATCTTGGCATTGTTCAGCTTGATATCGCTGAAATAACAAAGCCTGTGCTTACACAAACCTTTGATACCGGAAAAACAAACGATGTCTGTGTTTATGAAGGTTATGTATACGCTGCTGGAGAAAAGGGTGTTTCGGCATTTAAGATTGAATGAACTGGAACTGGTAGCGCGTCTTTATTTATGCCAGACTATTATACTTTTACTTTTCTAATGATGTTAATCCGTATTGTTTGCAACAACCTCAACTTCAATTTCTAGTACACGCCGATAATCAGTCTTTACAACCGATATCAATATATTCTCATAAGTAAAGCTATCTCCAACATTTGGAATATGACCTATATTTTGAATCACCCAACCACTTACTTTTTGGCCTTCATAATCATCGGAAATTTTCCCTAAATTGAATTTTTCAAAAAAATAATCAAGATTGGAATTAGCAACCACCAAATATTTGTTTTCATCAATTTTAGTATAATTTTCAATCACTTCATCATGTTCATCCCAAATTTCTCCAACAAGTTCTTCCAGGATATCCTCGAGAGTTACAATACCCATTGTTCCCCCAAATTCATCTACAATAACCGTCATATGTGATTTTGATTGCTGTAGCCTGCGTAAAAGCACAGATATTTTTACATTTGGAGAAGCACATAAAATGGGTTTAATAATATTTTTAATTGGTTCATCTTCCTCAATTATTCTGCTATAAAAATCTTTCTCATGGATTACACCAATTATTCTGTCAATATTATCTTCATAAACTGGAAGCCTCGAAAAGCGATGGGCTAAAAACGTTTTTTTTACTTCACCAATAGATGATAGTTTAGAAATTGCAATAATGTCAACTCTTGGAGTGAGTATTTCCTCAGCATCAAGGTCATTAAATTCGATAGCAGAGCGTATTAGCTTGCTTTCATGCTTGTCAATCTCACCATCACTTTCAGCTTCTTCAACGAGGGTGATCAATTCTTCTTCCGTAATGGATTGTTTTCCTTGCGTTTTAAAAATTTTTACAAGCAATTTTTTCCATAAGCTGAAAATGAAATGAAATGGCCATAATATTACCATAAAGAATTTTAGTATCGGTGTTGAAAACATCGCAAAGCTTTCAGGGGTATCTTTTGCAAGTACTTTAGGGGATATTTCTCCAAAGATAAGCACAAGAATAGTCATAACAACTGTAGAAATCCATACGCCGGAATCACCAAAATAATGTATGAAAATAACTGTGGCCAATGAAGCAGCAGCAATATTGACAATATTATTTCCAATAAGTACAGTTGAGAGAATCTTGTCAAAGTTTTCTGAAAGAGCCAAAGTTGTTTCAGCTTTATGATTTCCGTTGTTTGCCATGTTCTTTAACCGGACTTTGTTTAGGCTTGCAAAAGCTATTTCTGTCCCTGAAAAGTAAGCTGACATTAAAATAAGAAACGATATAACAACCCATAGAATAGCAGTATTGTTCATTTGTAATTGAGCACTCCTTATTCCGTTAATAAATTATTTTTTATCTAAATAGTTGAAAAGCAATCTATTAAACACAATTTTATATATTACTTGTTTCAATATTATAAATAACTGCGTCATAAAGCAAAAATATTTGTAAGTCTTAAATGCTAAATAGATTTTTTAAACCATTTATTTCTTTCAGCCTCCCCTCTTTTTTGTACCCACCAAGTCCTGCAATAAAATCATATAATATATAACGGGGATATGAGTATATGGCAGGATAGTGTAATTTTTTTATAGTTTTTTTTGTTAACATGAGAAGGTTTTTTATCATTTTGTAGATTATAAGACAGCTATTAGAGTTTAACAAATTTTTTAGGGTGAATGGTATTTAAAAGGATTACATCAGATAAAGCCTTTAGATCTGTAAAATATGTTCCTGAATAAATAGACCAGCCCTCCCAGCATTGCATTAAAAATATGGATAAACAGTACTATAAGTGAAAAAACCACAGCTTCCTCGTTCGAAACTCCAAAACCAGTAAGTAAAAAAACTATAGTGTTCTCCCTTACCCCAAGGCCCCCGATAGAAATTGGTATCCCTATAAGGACATATATAACCGGCACCATGAACGCATAGGTCATTAAACTGATATTCAGCTCAAGCGAGACAGATATAAAATAAAACATCACAGTAAAAAGCATCTGGCAGCAGATATTGATTGCAAAACTAAGAGCAAGATATGGAAGCCTGTTTCTATAGCTTGCAACTGAATCTGAAAAACCCTGTA
>CAYGYY010000181.1:0-2451 GCA_964354265.1 uncultured Actinomycetota bacterium | reverse complement strand
AAAATATCAACATCAAATAACTTCTGTTGAATATGAACTTTATTTATAATATATACTATTTAAAAATTCGTGAATATTTTATCTCGCTAGAAGAAATTTCAAATCTTAAAATTGGAGAATTTGTAGTATAATAACAGGTATAGGAATTCAAGTATGTATAAATTGAACGGGGATAAAGCTATTGATTAACCAAATATTTTTATATTTAATTATTCTTTTTAATGCATTCAAAAATTGGCTCGAAATTTCGTAACCAGGGGCAGCCACTTTCATATACTCATGTCATATAAATCTGCCCAGCCATAATCTAATATGGAAAATGGAACAATATTTTAACCAAGAATATATTTTATTTTTTCTGGTCTTTACTCTCCTTATTTATGAATGCCTGAAGAAGATCTATCGGTACAGGAAAAACTATGGTCGAATTTTGTTCTGAAGCAATTTCTCTTAAGGTTTGCAGAAATCTTAGCTGCACAGATACTGGTTGTTCAGCAAGCACTTTTGCAGCTTGAGCCAGTTTTTCAGAAGCCTGGAATTCACCTTCAGAATTAATAATTTTTGCTCTTCTTTCTCTTTCTGCCTCTGCCTGTTTTGCAAATGCTCTCTGAATGGTCTCAGGAAGTTCTACATCTTTAATCTCAACAATTGAAACTTTAATCCCCCAAGGTTCAGTCTGTTCATCAACTATAACCTGCAGCTCCTTGTTTAATTTTTCTCTTTTTGATAGCAAATCATCAAGCTCTGCCTGGCCCAGTATGCTTCGCAGTGTTGTCTGTGCAATCTGATAAGTTCCCACCTTAAAATTTTCAATTGCTACTATAGCTTTTGCAGGATCCATAACCCTAAAATAGGCAACAGCATTTACCTTTACAGGCACATTGTCTCTGGTAATTACATCTTGAGGGGGGACATCAAGGGTTACTGTTCTTAAATCTACTTTTACCATCTTATCTACAAATGGAATAATTAAGAAAATACCTGGTCCCTTTACTCCTTTTAACCTACCGAACCTAAATAATACTCCTCTTTCATATTCTCTAAGGACTTTTATAGACATGGACAGCAGGACCAATATCAGGATTACAATAATTACCGTTAGTATTATTGCAGCTACAGTCATTGAAAACCTCCTTTTTTATCATAATAATAAATTAAAAATTAATTCTAATTTTATATTATTATCCAAATTTTTGCTTTTTTTATTTTATATTTATTTAACTTATTTCAATGCTATTTATTCCTGATCTTGAGTAGTTTTCATGAGAGCCAATCATTATTAGATTTTCAGGTAGTTAAGACTTTAATTGTTAAATAAATTTATAAAAACAATTAGTCAATCCATCCCATGAAAGCTTCAGGATTATCGATAGTAATAGTATTGCCAAATATATCAATTTCTTTCCCGTCTTTGAGTTTAAAATTCCACTCTACATTTTTATTGTTATAGGTAGCAGTAATATTAATATCTCCATTTGGACCACCACTAAAGGTACCATCAAATGTAATTGGACCGCCTGCGGTGGCATCTGTACCAACTATCGTTCCGGTTACTTTTGAATACTGGTCACCGCCAAGCTTACCTACATTCCAGAATTCAGCGTTTACATTATTACCAATGTCCAATATTTTAAAACTTCCTTGGGCCGTAACCTTTGTAGGCACCACTCCGTGTATAAGGCCGGAAACTGGCAGAGCGGTGTCTGTAGTCAATGTACTGTCATTAGTAGCTGCACTGTTGGTATCAACTTTTTCGTCTGAGATTCCAGGACTAAGAAATTCACTAAAGTTACAGGTTGCAGCTACACTAAAAATTAATATTGTTACAAGTAAAGTCATAGCTATATATGATTTATTTTTTTTCATACAATATCCTTCTATCAATAATTATTAAACATGTATTTTACTACTTTACTTTAAATATAAAATGTAATTGTTTTTAAATTAAACCTGTATGGTCCCAGGGATTCTTCTGGTTTATATTTTTATGTAAAAATTAATTTTTTATCTCTAAGTTTGGATATTGCTTGCCGCTCGTTTCCTATCTGTATTTCTTTCTTTTTCAAATCCTCCAATATTAAATTCAGGAATTCTTTGCCAAGACCTTTGCCCTGATATTTCGGGGATATGCCTAATCCAAATATCGACGCCTCGTCACTTTCGAAGCTTACTGCCCCCATTCCTATAAGTTTGTTATCTAAAATTGCAATGTATTGCGTTCTGTTATCTGCTTCAAGAGATTTTTGTATCATGCTTTTAGCGTCTCCATAGCTATAATTGAAAACTTGTTGACCTAACAGAACAATATCCTCAAGGTCTTTTAAGCCTGCCTTCTGAAACTTAATTTTTGAGAACTGCTGTATTTTCAAGTAACTCGCAGAACCTTTATACCTCAAAAAATACTCTGTGAAATGTAGCTCAGCATTTAACTTCTTTATAGCTTCTTTTCCA
>CAYGYY010000180.1:0-2464 GCA_964354265.1 uncultured Actinomycetota bacterium | reverse complement strand
TGAATCCTTCTTCCCAGATAAGGCGCCCTTTTTGTTCCTTAATAAAACGCGAATCAAAAATAGCCAGTCTATTATATTTCATGTCCAGGAAAGGGTCGCCGAGAAGTAGGGAACTGAAAGTCAGAACTATAATACCCCGACTGATGCGGCTGTGACTTCCCTTTTGGTTGCAGCAATTTTTGTTGCTTTCCTGGTTTTTTTATGCTGATCCTTGACTGAGCGCTACAGCAGAAAATTGAAAGTGCTAAATGAGAAGCAGTAGAGGGAAAGAAAGTAGAATTGTATTTCGAACGACTATATTTGCCATTCTTTGTGTCTTTTTAATTTGCCCTATACTTTAATTTCAAAAGAAGAAGGGGCATAAAGAAAGTTCAATTTTATTTCCAGAGAGAAACAACTTGGACATATTGTGGCAAATATTAAATTCCAGCAATTTTTAACATTGCGTCAACGGAAAGATCTTCGTCTATTAATGGCCAATGTATTCCGTAACCCGATGGAGAAACGATATACAACTTTCTTTGAAGGTCTGTGGCAGACATCAGTTTATTTGAAACCTTTTCAATCGGGAACTTAATTTCTTTACCATCGATATGTAATGAAATAAAGTTCTCGTGAAAAGTTACTGATTTTATTATATGAGTACCTACCATTTTTTACTTATTAAAGTGAGTATTCCATGATTCGAGTATTAAGTCAAAATGCTGGTATATGATTTTTTTAATTTCCTTTTTAGCAGCAGGTGTAAGGTTAAATGAAAAAACCTCCTGTATTTCAACTTCTTCAACTAACAGCCAATATTTACATTCCATGTCGCCTTTTTCAGCGTGAATATGAATGGGTTCCCCACCTTCATTTGAATAAAAAAATAATCTCCATCCATAAATGAATAAAACTGTCGGCATAGTTTGGTTTATACTATCTCAAATTTAACATTTTTCCCATGCATATTCCATTTAATTTGATCGCTTAATAATGAATGACAGCAATGTTATCCTTCGGGGTTAAGACCTAAAAAGTAAACCATGGATAAGGTTCATTTACAAAGTTCAATGCCCTGGGCAGATCATCGCCCGGAACAACATTCAAAGCCGGAAGTGTGGATGGGTTTGAAGGATATGTTTTTCCATTAAACTTTACAATCCTGAATTTACCGCCACTATAAATGAACAGGTCCTTAAATCCATTGGTCTTTTTACTATCAATCACGATATCACGTGAAACTGAAAATTTGGTAATAAAATTTCCCTGGTTATCCAGAAGGTATGTGGTACATCCGCCGGATCCGCAGAAATAAGAGCCTCTCAATCCTACTAAGATTTCTTTTTTCCCATCATCGTTAAGGTCATATTCGAAAAAAATAAATCTCCTTCCGAACGAATCGATAATGCCTTTTTTTAGATCTTCTTTGTGCAAATCTTGTAAGGTTAGTCTTACCAGGTCTGCAGTTTGTTTAGACGAGGAGTTAATTCCATACAAGTTTCCCGGGATGGTATCTGTTGGGTCAGGATCGTATGGAGGTTCAGGTGCCGGCGTTGAAACAGAAGGAGCTGTTGTTTCAGTTGTTGTTGCTGCGTCCGCTTCTTTTTTTTCAGCTTGATTACATGCATAGATAACACTCAAAAAGAGGGCTGCGAAAAGGAAGAGATTTTTTTTCATTATGTTTTGTTTAATGTTGTTGACAGTTGATATATAGCTTATAGTTTATTTCTAATTCGCTGATAGAGTGAGATGATGATAAGTACAATCAAAACAGGATAAATGATCAATAAGTCTACACGGGGTATCGGGTCTTCTTCTGTCCTTGACCAAAGTTGTACAATTACCTCCCAAATGAGGTAGGTTGCTAATAGAATAAGGGTGGCAATTTGTGTTTTCGTCATGAGATTGCGAATGCTTCAAAAATTTGTTCTGATAAAATTCCTAAAAGCAGCGAATTGATTTTATTAGAGGAATAATTATTATCTTACAAAGCCTGTTTCTTTTATTTTGCTTGTAATTTTTGCTGTTATTTCTATAGAAAGAATTGAAAACCATACTTAAATACGGTTTATTACTTTTGTCTCCTTGTTTAGCCCTATGCCAGGATACCAGCTTTATATCTAAACATTCCTTCCCAACCCCTGTTCGAAATGTCTTTTTGGCTAATAATGAGCTATATGTAAAATCGGGGGATGGGCTTTATAAACTGGCAAAATCCAAATGGGAACGCCAAAAAATGGACATTAAAAAGACCTTTGTTTACTATGATAAGGGTTTTTTTGAAGCAGATTATTTACCAAGCCGGCTTTTATTTAATGCGAAGTCAATGTCCTACCTGATCCCGCAAAAGGCCATTACGGATGCTTCTAAAGCAGAAATAGATAACCGCCTTTTTGTTGCTACCGGAGGGTCGCTTTATGAATATTCCATTGATGATAACTATAAACATGTTAATGCGGATTATTCCATCCGGAATATTTAC
>CAYGYY010000179.1:0-2464 GCA_964354265.1 uncultured Actinomycetota bacterium | reverse complement strand
AACTGGCAGGCAATTTAAAATTCTTAATGTTTTTAAAAAAAATCATATTGATGATGAAATTTATCAAAATAAAGGCGATAAGACCGGTGACAATATAGTGGTAATAAATCATTTTTTCCTTCTTTTTTTAAAATGCGTTATCGGCTTTTAATAAGGGCCCTTGTATTAATAAACTATCCCAGGGCCCTTATTATTTTAAACTGTTTTAGGCAGTTTGCTTTTTAACAAGAAAACCGAGAATTATGCTCAGAACCCCTAACACCAATAAGACTACGGCCAACCACATAGCTGCAAATTGCATTGCAGGTATAATTGCCAGTATTCCTAGAATAAGCAGAATTATTCCAAGAATTATCAGTGATACTTTGCCCATCTCATTCCTTTCTGTTTAATTTAAATATTAATACAATCTTAGGGTATGTATTAATATTAATCAAGGGTTTTTAAAAATATTTTTTGATGCAAATTATAGGGTTTGAACGTTTATTGAAGAATCAATAGGTCAGGTTAATAGAAGTCTTATGCTTTCTTTTGCCATTTCGGGCCAGTCCTCGCTTTCCGGGTCAATTAATCCTTGTATCAGCAGGCCCAGATTTATTGAGAAGAGGATTTTCGAAACCTTGGCAGGATCAGCTTTTTTTATAAATCCTTTAGCCATCCCATTTTTTATAAGGTCGGAAAAGAATGATATAAAATTATTGTATGATTCCAAGACATAAGTTCTTGAATTACGGTCGCTTATTGCTTCTGTATATAATTCTATAAATATTGGAAGTTGGTTGCTTGCTTTTTCGAACGCCGGAGTGATCCTGTCTATTATTTGAAAGATCAGGTCTATTGTATTAATATTTTTATACCCGGTTATTTCTACTTCAGAAGATACCCGTTTTATCCATCTATTAAAAATCTCCAGAAGCAGCTGCTGTTTGTTTTGAAAGTGATGGTAGAAAGCACCCTTGGTAAGTCCGGCAGATTTGCAGATTTTATTTATATCTAAATTATTCATACCATTCTTTTGGATATATTCTTCTGCTGAATCCAGTATTTTATTAATAGAGGTTGTCTTTCTTTCTTCCTGGGTCATTTTAAAAAATATTTATCTTAAGTAGTATTAAGTACAATATATTATTTTTATTCAGGGTTGGCAAGCAGTAATCAACTGAATTTAATTATTTTGATGCCTATAGAAAACCACTGCAATGCATTAGTATTGGGAGATTAGAATTTAAGGTAGTTCATTTAACAATCAGGCCACAAATTATAAATTGGATTTATAATTTTAATAAAAAAGAATATAATTTTCTTTAATTTATTCAATCTTCAAAACAGGAGAAAAATGAAAAGAAAATATATCCCAATAATTTCTATCCTTATATTAGCTATGTTGTTTGGCACTGCCGCTATCTGCAACCAATGTGGGATTACACCTACTACACAAACCAGTGCAACTGTTATCACTCAAGCACCAGAAATTACTGAAGAAACAACGGCCAAAACAACAGCTGCAACAACGGCTACAACCACAGCCACGGCTGCAACCACAGCTGCAACCACAGCTGCAACAACGGCTGTCACAACACCACCAGTTAGTTTTACGTTCACCCCCAAGTCAGGCCCGGGAGGTACAGATGTTAAGTTAAACCTAAGTGAACCAATAACTTTTTCCGCGACAGTATACTATAATGACCAGGCACTTCCTAAGTCGATTTCTGCAGATAGTAAAACTTTTACAGTGACCATTCCTGTTGGCGCCAGCAGTGGTTATTTTAAGATAGAGTATGACGGGAAGAGTGTACAGGCTGCTGATAAGTTCACTGTTACAGCTCCACCCCAGGCAGACCTGGTAATAACAAACATCATACCCGTGTCAACGACAGGAGAAGGCAAGATCTATGTTGCCTTCAAGAATGTGGGAACAGCTGACCTGAACGACGCCGACATTCATGTCATATGTCACGCTGATGGTCGTGCAAGATCGGATCTAACAAAAACTAAACCCGCAGATAGCGACGAATGGATTAAGCTATACTTGTTAAGTGCAGGTGCGCCAGCTGGTTTTAACCCAAGCATGGTAATTGACGTTAGCCTTTATATCTACTCGGTTGTGTACTGTAACATCATTCTTGACGGGGATCCAACTCCAGATAATAACTTGTTTAGCATAAGCATTCCGTAGTGCATATGTTCTTAAAAAGCGACAATTAAATATTTATAAAAAGTCAACTAATTTTAAAAAACTATTATTGAAACTAGGGAAAGTGGTCACTATTTGTGATGCTTGATTTTGGCTGGGGAGAGTTGATTCGAACCAATAATACAGAGGTAACTTAGAAATACTATCTTGACACCTATAGAAAACCACTGCAATACATTAGTATTGGGTGATTAGAATTTAGGATAGTTTAGTTTTTAGAATAATTTATAAATATAGTAATTTTTTATATTAAATTTACATTTTACTTTT
>CAYGYY010000178.1:0-2495 GCA_964354265.1 uncultured Actinomycetota bacterium | reverse complement strand
AAGAAATTTCCCTTCTCAATTCATTATCAGCAATTGCAAAGCCATCCTCCAGGATCAGTTCGAATTTATAATTCCTGTTGTATGAAAAAATATCACACTGAACAGCCATCCCGCTATGTAGGACTTCCTTTGAATCCGAATAAAATGGCGAGCCTGTCCATTCATCGAGGTTGATAAGGTGGCCAGGATTTATAGTAACCCCATAATCAGGATTTTCTAGGAAATCACGTACTTCATTGTAGACCTCCCCACCTTCTACACCTATATTTATCTTTTCATACCATTTGTGTATGCAGGCAAAATAAGGCATGAAGAAATCATTAAGAATCCCAGGATAAAATGAATCGAGCTCCCTAAAAGTATTTGCTGCTATACCTGAACGTGCAACACATGAACCCTTAAGAGCTGAACCAATAAATACTTTATCACCATTCCTTAATATGGAATCAGGTCTTGGTGGTGATATCTCCTGCAGGTTGTCATATCCAAAATTCATCCCGAAGGGTACAAAAAAAGGTAATTCTGCGGAATAATTAAAATTTACAAAAGCTTCTGTCTCAGTAATGCCAGGTTTCAAATTATTGATTATATTAAACACCCCTTTAGAGTTAATTACTGCTGAATATTCTAAAAATGCAATATCCGATGCGGTACAATTATTCTTTAGCCCTGTGGAACTGCCTGTCATCATTTCAGTTATATTATAAAGGTTATCATAGCCGCATATGGTGCTTATTGCAGTAATTATACTATGAGGTATATCAAAGACCTTTTTATAACCCATGAAATGCCTTTGATACTTGTTTCCTATGATTCCAACTTTGTTTCCTTTTTTAATCCCGGAATCCATCAGGACCCTGATCAGGTCGGCTGCCTTATCATATGGCTGATCCTGAAGGCTGAAATGCTGGTAAAGAAGGAAAGTTATTTTTTTATAAGGAGTTGATTTATAGAATTCAGACATTTCATTACCGGATATAAAATATAGTTCTTTATCAAGCGGGATTATAAGAAGGGCTTCTTCAAAAGTTATATTTATTCCAGTCAGGTAACATATATTTGAAAAAAGATGCGTATCACCATAAACCACTATAATATCCAGGCCTTCTCCACCTGCCATCATTTTTAACCTTTTTATCCTATCATCATAATCCAGTGCAGTAAAATCCGGTCTGGTTATTGTCTGGCACATTGCACCAGTAAATGGTATGTCTATTTTCTTTACTGTTATCCTTTTTTTGTACATATATCTTCTGTTTTAATAAAAAACCTGCAACATGATAGTCCAAAGGACATCATTTTCTCAAAGAAATAATTTTTGTTTTTAGTTTTTTACAGAAACATCTGAAAGCCTTTATTTAACTTTGCTGTTATTGTTTTCTTATTTCTTTTTTCTCAAAATCTTCTTTACTTTCTTATAAAACTCAACCGGATCAATATTTCCATAAAGTTCGGAAAAGTTATCCTTTAAAAATTCTGTAGTAAGAGTATGGTATTTATTTAACAATATTTTTTGTCCTGAAAGCATTTCGTCTATCAGGCATGAATAATTGGCAAGCATTTTCTGAACAATACCTTCCCCATATTCTGTTGTTGAATGTTGCCTTGGATCTTTTTTACATTCTATTCCAAACTCAGCCAGCTGAAATGCATCAGGAAAGTTCCATTCTCCAAAATATTTATTACCCAGCCTTTTAAATTTTACTTTATCAGAAAAAAGTGCCATACCCAGGGACGTCTCATAAACACCAGCATGGTCAATATTTATTCCTTCTTCAAGGCATACTATGCCAAGAGGCAATCCGGACATAAAGATGCTGTTGGTATTATATTTTGTGTTAATTGCTGAAGATAAATCAAGAAGGTATCTTACCTGGTTTACGGACCAGTGACCTGTCCCGGCTATTATTACTTTAATACCCAGGCTTATCATTCCTTCAATTATATTTTTTAAAAGTTTTTTAAAAACACTGTCTGAAATGACAAAAGAAGCAGGGTGGGGCAAATTTTCGGCAATCCCATAATGTACAGTTGGAAAAACCACCCCTCCTTTTTCCATGGCAAGTTCCCTAAAAAAATACTCACATGCCAATCCATCAAATCCTAGTGGAAGATGATAACTGTGCCATTCCATTGCACCTAAGGGCAGATAGCCAATAGGGTTTTTTGAAATCTCTTTTATGAGTAAATCGGGGTAGTTTTCAATATAATCAAATTTTTTGCTATTCATTTTGATGGCTGGTTTTTTAACTCAGTGCGCAAGTAGCATTGAATTTTTCCTGTTTTCTTCACCACTAATATTAATTGAAAGCTTGCACTTGTCTCCCCTGAGAATTCCTTTTGCAAACATAACTACTTTATTATTATGGTCATATGATGTTGCTTCATGTAAAAGTGCTGGTGAATTCAGGGGCACTTCTAACAGTCCTGCTTCATATTCATCTAGAATAACAGCTTCAATATTCCATGTTTCCATTTTTAATATTATATTATAT
>CAYGYY010000177.1:0-2501 GCA_964354265.1 uncultured Actinomycetota bacterium | reverse complement strand
GAACAGAATGGAAACAAAAGATAGAATCAGGTCTAAAAACGATTATGTCGTAAATCTAAAAGCTGAACTTGAAATAAGAAACCTTAATGAGAGGATTGATAATTTATTAACAGATCAGTGGCAGAGACTTCTGGAAATACAAAAAATTCAGATGGACATTATGAATGAGCTGGTTACAAAAAAATAAATAATATAAGTGGTATTATAAGGTTATTTGTACTATTATTGGCCTCCCCATGTAGTGAAATTTCAAAACAATTTTAAAGTAAATAATAGATATTTATAAATTTAGACTACGCTGTTAAAAATATTAATATATATTAGGTTTGTTAATTCTTCGTGCAGTAGTAAAATAAATATAAAATATTTTGCATAAGACAATTAAAAATAAAATTCACATACTGATTATAAGAAGATTTAATGAAAAAGATTAAATTGTGTTCAATCATTTCAGCAATAATAGCTATAATGTTTTTTGGAACTGCTACTCTTTGTAACCAGTGTGGAATTACTCCTTCAGCAAACACTACAACATCTACAACCGCAGAAAGTGCCTCAAGTAAGACACCTGATGAGACAACTGAAGAAAGTGCTGCAGAAACTGCAACAATAGAAACAGCTAAAGAAACTACAACAGAGAGCAGCCAGGATATTGAATTGGTTGATATGTCTAAGTTGGTAGCTGTATTTGCCATAGCAAACGACCCTGGAGATAAATTGATTACTTTTTATAGCGATGCAGATGAGGCAAGATTAAAGTCAATCAATGGAGCAATTGGAGAAGACGGAAAGTTTTATACAATTGAATATGACAAAAAACAGGACAGCAATGATCAGGATAGTGGAAGAGTAGTTTCTGATAACTTTGATAATATGGAGGGCTATATATACATTGTCACTGGACAAAATCTGGTTCCAAACAATACATACTACCTTTGCAGTTCAGAAGTTATAAGTAAAGATAACCCCTTGACCACAGTTAGCACTGGAATTGAAGTTCTTGACCAAGAGACCAGGACCCAAATCAAAGACATAAAAGTGCGCAGTGTACAGGAAGGTTGGATCATCGACAAGTATAGTGATGGCACTCAGATACTTATTGCTGTCTTTGAACCACAAGGAAACAATTTTTTAATGAGTATCATCTTAAAAACATCTGATAGTCTAAAATTTATGGACTACCCTGCCGTCAGTGACGGACAAAGTGTCTGGCGTGTAGATGATGGCGGAAAAATTAATCCTGAACTATTCTCAATATTATTTTCTTCGCCAACAAATGAAGGGATGTTGCTTGTTATATGCTGGGCAGGTGCAGAAGGAGAAACCACTATTCTTTTAATTGAAAATATTGATAGTTTGAGCCAATTGCCTTTGGAAATATATAGATATTGGTCACCTGGATAGGGTAAAAGGTGGAATGTATACTGTAAAGATATTCACCCATGGCTTTGAGATACCTATATAGGAGTTTTTATTAGGTAAGCCTTAAAACATATAAGTAATATTTGGAAGATTCAATAAGGGAGCGTCTTATATAAGTTATAAACTAAAGTGGCCAATTATGCCAGTCTCTATTAATAATATGGCCAAAGGTCCAGATGTAAATAGTTTTATTGGGAGAAATGAATGGACTGAAGGAATGACTGCTATGATAATAAATACTGGCAGGAAAATAAATGTAGTAGTCGGTAATCCAATATGGCCTATTGCTTATGTTAAAGATAAAGAACCGCATAAGCAGATAATTGAAGATATTAATAATGCCTTACTTGCAGAATTTTTAAGGTTAGAAAAAGAAACAGATAATGTTATCAGCAAAACCCAAAATAAAATCTAAAAATAACTATTCTGATATATTGCCAGTATCAAGAAGCAAAAAAGAAGTACAGGAAAACTATGATAAAATCAGTAAATTCTATGATTATACCGAAGGGATTTTTGAAAAAAAACACATTGATATGGCATTAAGATGCCTTGATATAAAACAAGGAGAGGTAGTTTTAGAAATAGGATTTGGAACTGGCAATGCTTTAATTAAGATGGCAGAATATGTTGGGAAAAGTGGGGCTGTATATGGAATAGATATTTCTCCTAAAATGGTTGAGGTGGCATATAGAAAAATTAAAAATAAGTTACCATTAGGTAGGATAAAACTTACTTGCGGTGATGCTGTAAAATTACCATATTCCGCTAATAAATTCGATGTTGCTTTTTTAAGCTTTACCCTTGAGCTTTTTGATACTCCTGAAATTCCAGAAATTTTAAAAGAGGTAAAAAGAGTTTTAAAGCCAGGTGGAAGACTTGGTATTGTTTGTCTTTCCAAAGATGATGGAAAATCCCTATTCCTAAGATTATATGAATGGGCACACATTAAATTTCCCAAATATATTGACTGCAGGCCTATATTTGCTGCTTATTCCATTAAAAATGCAGGATTTTACATTAGCTACAAAAAGAAAGAAAAGATATTTTTAGCAACTGTTGAGATTGTAATTGGGATA
>CAYGYY010000176.1:0-2503 GCA_964354265.1 uncultured Actinomycetota bacterium | reverse complement strand
AGGAAAGTAAGATAAGAGGCTACAAAGCTGGACGCTTCTCGTTCAATGTACATGGTGGGCGCTGTGAAGCCTGCCAGGGGCACGGCCAACTACGCATTGAAATGCAGTTCCTGCCCGATGTTTATGTGCCGTGTGACATATGCCACGGCAAGCGCTTCAACCGCGAAACGCTGCAGGTGAAGTTCAAAGGGCAATCCATTTCGGATATTCTGGATATGACCATAGACAGCGGCATGGAATTCTTTGCCAATATTCCGCGCATTCAGCGGCGCCTGCAAACACTACAGGAAGTTGGATTGGGATATATCCGCATCGGCCAATCCGCCACCACCTTATCCGGCGGAGAAGCGCAGCGCGTGAAACTTTCAAAGGAACTTTCCCGCCGTGCAACCGGTAAAACACTTTATGTTCTGGATGAACCTTCAGTAGGACTGCATGCTGCGGATGTACACAAACTGGTAGAAGTCCTCCAGCGGCTGGTGGACTCGGGCAACTCGGTGCTGATCATTGAACACAACCTGGATATCATCAAAACATCGGATTACATCATTGATCTCGGGCCAGATGGCGGCGACCGCGGCGGGCAGCTAGTGGCAGCCGGCACACCTGAAGCGGTGTGCGAGGTGAAGGAATCTTATACCGGTCAGGTGCTCAAGGATTATTTCAGGGATTATTACAACAGGAATTGCTGAAATTAGATTCTGGTATGATAAAAATCTAGTCGGAACTACTAATGTTAGAAACAAGGATTTAAATATACCTAACTTTTAAATAAAAATATTTAGTCCACTTCTGAATTTTAAATTATAAAAAAACAGTCTAGTTTCGATTTTTAAATGACATAAAGAACTGCTGAACTTGACAAATTAGAAAAAATAAAATAATATAAATGTACATAACTTTGTACAAAAGTACAATTATTAATCTCAAAATATTTTTATGAAAATACAAAATATTAATAACGAAAAAACAATCTATAGGATTTTAAAGTTTTATTATATTGATAATATGACACAACAAGAAATAGCAACTAAAATGAATCTCTCCAGGATTAAGGTATTAAGATATTTAGATTATGCAAAGAAAAATAAATTGGTTGAATTTAAATTAAATATTCCAATAAAAGACAGTTATGAGTTAGAAAGATTAGTCGAAGAAAAATTTTCCATAATAGAATGCATTATTGTACCATCTTTTGTTAATATCAATGATTGCTATAAATATGCTGCTCTGGAATTATCTGATTTATTGAAAAGAGTCTTAAAAAAGTATATCTATGTAGGGATTAGTTGGTCACGTAATGTAAAAGGAGTTTTGGATTATGTGAATATAGAGAAAAAAATTCCTATTAATGTAGTGCCAATTATAGGTGGTCTGCAAATAGATGAAAATGAAAATACTTCTAATTTGATTTCAAATAGATTTGCTGAAAAATGCGGAGGCACAAGTTTTGAAATAAACATACCTGCCGTATTTGATAAGAAAGAAACAAAAAGACTTATAGAAAATGAAAGCGGAACAAAGAGGATAAAGAACCTTGCAGGAAAAATCGATATAGTAATTACTGGTGTTGGTAATATTGAAGTTGATGGTACTGCATATAGCAGTGGTTATTTTACGCTAAAAGAAATGAATTACTTAAATACTCTAAATATTTGTGGGATAGTTAATTTAAATTTTATGGATGAAAATGGGAAAGAAGTGGTAACAGATATTGATGATAGGATTATTAAAATCTATCCGTTGGAGAGATTTAGGAAAACTAAAATTTCAATTGGGATTGCTTTTGGTAAAAATAAGTCTATGGCTTTAAAAGCAGCACTTAAAGGTAAAGTAATCAATTATTTATTAACTGATGAAGATACCGCAAAGTCTCTGTTTATGTGATTTTTATTAAATATATTTGAACAATTATACATATGTGTACACAATTATTATAATTCTAGATTAAAGGAGGTGGACTATTACTTAAATAATGACAATATAGGTTCTACTATAATGGAGGTGATGCTATAAATTATAAAAAGATGAATGTAGACTTTATTTTGGATGAGTCTAAAAAATTTTAAAAGAAAGTGGGGAAATAGCTAATGAAAAAAATAATAATTATCACAATGATAGCGGTTTTTGCTGTTTCGATTTTTGCTGGTGTAAGTTGTGCTGCACCCGCTGCTTCTGCAGGTGAAACTACTGCTTCTGCAGCACAAGAACCAGTCGCAGGGGAACAATTAAAATTTGCTATGGTTTTTCATGAACTTTCCAGTCCTTTTGCAGCTTTTTTCAAAAAGGGTGGAGAAGACGCTGCCAAATTGTGTGGTGTACAATTTGATTTCATGGGAACAGAAAATATCGATATACCAAAACAGGTTTCTATTTTTGAGAACGCAGTTCAAGGTGATTATGACTCAATATCACTCACAATATTTGACCCCCCAGCTTTTGAAAGAGGAATACAAACCGCAAAAGATAAAGGAATAGCTGTATTTTCGTTCAATATTGATGG
>CAYGYY010000175.1:0-2661 GCA_964354265.1 uncultured Actinomycetota bacterium | reverse complement strand
AGCTTCATAAACGCTGCATTTAAAACCAATTATAAAATCATTGCCGCACTGTTTCCTGATTCCAGAAGCAATTCTATCCAGAAAAAACATCCTTTTTTCCAGGGTGCCGCCGTAATCATCATTTCTTATATTAGAATGCGGAGAAATAAACTGGTTGATTAGGTATCCGTGAGCTCCATGCAATTCAACACCTGAACATCCCGCATCCCTCGCCCCGATTCCTGCCTGGATATATAGATCTATTATTCCCTCGATTTGTTCAACTGTCATTTCAAGCGGGACTTCCGGATACATTCGGCTCTCAATGCTTGACGGAGCAATTGGCGCATTTCCATGAGTAAAAAATCTCGGAGATTTCCCGCCAAAATGCGAAAGCTGTAATAAAAATTTACAATTATAGACTTTAAGAACTTCGGCTATCCTGCTAATACCCTGTAATATTTTCCTAGAATAAGCACCGAGCGTTAAGGCAAAATATCTTTCATCAACTGCACCAAAAGGTGAGACTATAAGCGCAGTCCCACCTTTTGCTCTTGCTTCATACAGATCTATCATTTCAGTAGTGACCCTGCCGCCACCATATTGTTCTTCAAAACCTGTTCCCATCGGAGACATAAAAATCCTGTTTTTAACTTCCTGGTTTGCAAGAATAATAGATTTGAATATATTTGGATATTTCATTTTACACCTGCTTTTTTAAATTGTAAGTTTTAAATTATCTCTTCTTTTGCAAGTTTTAATATTTCATCAATCCTCTTTATTTTTTCATCATCCAGCTTATGCTGTTCATATCTACTAAGTATTTTATCTGCAAGCTCAGTATTTTTCTGTATACTGTCCTTTCCACCTTCTAAAATCCATTCTTCATACTTTTTATGGTTTCCAACTTCTGAATATACAAAATCCTGAAGTAAATTATTTAATGTGTGCTCTTCCAGCAGAAAATCGCTGCCTTCCATCACTCTTTTTATAGTATCAAAAGCCAGGCTCTCATCATTTACCTGCACTTTTTTTGAAAGCCGTGTAACTTCTGCAAAAATTTCATCCTGAATGACCATCGCATCTAGTGATATCAGGCCATTTGCATTCAAACCTGCATCACACAGGATATCATGCCCTGCCATATAACCAAGCAATGTTGAACTCATCTTTTCATAGCCAGACTGTGCGTCTGAAAGATTAGCATTTGTTGCCCCGCCAGCGCCATAGGCAGGAAGCTTATAATATTTTGCCAGCTGGGCGGTGGCAGTACTCAAAATCCCGTATTCAATTGTACCGTATGCGGGAAAACCTGTTTTTAAGTCAAACTTTACTGCGGCTCCACCGTAACCAACAGAATTGCCTGGATTTATAAGCTGTATGAGTGTAAGTGTAGCCAGGCTCTCAGCATTAGCCATAGCCATGGTACCTGCTATAGTTACAGGGGAAGTAGCGCCTGCCAATGGGGCATGAACAATAATTATTGGTAAATTCCTGGAGGCATATTCCCAGATGACCTCACATATATTCTTTGGCAGCTTGAGTGGGCTGGATGGTGCAATCGTAACAGACAGTAAAGGCTTTTCAATCAGCTCTTTTTCTGAGCCGGCAACTGCAGTGCCAAGTTCTATGATAAATCTTGCTTCCTGGCCAGTGCTTGGAACAACCAGGCAATTCTTTGCAGTATTTTTATAAATCTGGGCTGCTGAATAAATAATTGAAAGTTTAGGTTCGACATCATGTGCAATAACAGGATTGCAGCAAATATGATAATAGGGCAACTGGTCCAGAAGCCTTATAGTTTTTTTTACATCTTCAAGAGTTGTTTCCCTGCGCTTATGGGTATTCCCGTCGATTATGTACGCCTCCTCGACCATTGAGACCACATAAAAATCTCCTTCACCTATCCTCATTTCAATATAATCCTGGTTATAAAGACTAAAAGCTGGAGGAGTTTTCCCCAAACAGGCAGTGGCCAGTTCCCTGCCGATTTTCACTGTTTTTTTATCAAAATCAACATTTGCCCCATTGCTGGCAAAAAGCTTAAGGGTTCTTTCATCCAATACTTTTATTCCCACTTCTTCGAGGAGCCTCAAAGTGGTATTGTGGATTTTCTCTATTTCATAATCAGAAAAAATCTTATTGCAGTTTTCATATCTCTTGCATTTTGTAAATTTCATCACTACTGCTTAACCTCCAGCTATTTTTCTACAACTTTTAACCCCAGTCTATTAATCCTGCTGCTGTTCATGTCTTTATACATGGACTGTAATTCTTTAACTATAATCTTAGTCTTTCTCAAACTTTCATTCCTCCAGTTCTAACACTCAGCAATATTATTACTTTACCTTTTATTCCTTTAAAGCACCCGCCAGCAAGCCCTTTACAAAATACTTCTGGCCTAACAGAAACACCAGTATCATCGGAATTGCAACTAAAAGCGCTCCCGCCTGAATTAAAACCGGATTATTGGCATACCTGCCCCCAATATTATTTAGCGCCACTGTAACAGTAAGCATTTCATCCTTTCTTAAAAACATCAGGGCTATAAGCATATCGTTCCATACCCATAACGCATTGACTATTATTAGTGTAGTGAGCACGGGCTTTGAAAGTGGCAATATTATTTTGGATAGTAGCTGAAATCTATTGCATCCATCTATGCTCGCTGCATTTAAAAGA
>CAYGYY010000174.1:0-2672 GCA_964354265.1 uncultured Actinomycetota bacterium | reverse complement strand
AGCCGGGGAGTATCACTTCCCTCTCAGCAGCTTTGATATCATCAAGGGCTACAAACTTTCTGCCATCTTTTTCTTTAAGCCTTTCCAGTGGGATCTGCAATATATAGGCATTGACATTTACAAGCTTCTCAAGAGGTATTTTATCTACAGAAATGACCTTGTCGTATCCAAGTGCAGTTGCACCAGTTTCAATGAATGTGCCAGTGCTGCCTACAAGTCCCTCAAGACCTTCGTGCCTGTACTCTTCGCCCATGAAATCATAATTCAGCTTTTTTAGCTTGAACTGGCCTCCGGGAAAACCAAAGTCCCACATACCTTCCTGGACAGGCCCTGTTATGTCCGTTATTTTCATTAAAAACCTCCCTGCTAATCTTTCGGGCTTAAAGCTACAGCTATCAAAATGATCACTCCCCTGAATATTACCTGCTGGTCAACTGAAAAGCCAAAAAGAATAAGCCCATTATTTATCATTCCAAGTATTATCGAACCAATGAGTGCGCCTATTACACTACCTTTTCCTCCGCTTATGCTCGTACCGCCGATTACAACCGCTGCAACTACAGTAAAGAGGTCTGCCTCACCATATGTATACCTTGCTGCTGCGAGTCTTCCTGAATACAAAAGGCCTGCTAGAGCTGAAATTGCGCCCATTGATATAAAAAGAAGCCATTTAACGTTTGTGACATTGATACCTGAAAACTCTGCAGCCACCTTGTTTCCACCTGCTGCAAGCACTTTTCTTCCAAAGCTTGTCTTGGAAAGTACCAGGTGCCCTATAACTACTGCAACCACTGTCCATATAAACAGCGTAGATATGGGGCCAACATTACCTCCACCGAATACAAATTTAAAGTTATCGTTTGTTACCGGCACTGCCTGTAGCTTTGTAATCCAGCGCGCAAAACCAAATATGATGCCTGATGTTGCAATCGTTGCAAGAAATGATGGCATCTTAGCTTTTACTACGAGAGCACCGTTTGCTACCCCTATCAGTGCCCCTGTTGCAAGTGCAGCCAGTACAGCAACAAATATACCTGCCCGCTGTAGTGTCAGCGCCCCTATAAGAGCGCACATGGCAACAGTTGAACCTACTGAAAGGTCGAACTCTCCGCTTGAAAGCAAAAATGTAAAACCTATGGCAAGTATAGATATTACGGCAGTCTGACGGAATATATTCATGATGTTTACAGGGGATAAAAATCCCTTATCGCGCAGGAATATGGCAAAAATAATAAAAATGCCCACCATGATAAAATAGATGGCATAATCCCGCAGTACTGACTTTGCCGTTACCTGGCCTGGAACCGGCAGTTGTTTTGCTTTACCCATTTAATCTTTCTCCTTGTAGTGCTAAATTTATAAAAATTCTAAATAAAAAATTTCCTATATAGAGAGCCTTTAAAACGGCAATGCCTACTGCACTGCATGCAGCAGGGACTCCTCGGTTATCTCGTCTCTGCCCCGGAATACCTCATCTATTATGGAGCCGTCCTTTAGAACCAGCACCCTGTCCGCAACCTGGGCTATTTCCTCAAATTCGCTTGAAATAAATATTGCGCATTTACCTGCATCTGCAAAATTTCTTACAAGTGCAAGTATTTCCTGCTTTGAGCCCACATCCACGCCGAAGTTTGGGTCGTTTAGTATCATTATGTCAGGTTCTGCTGCAAGATTTTTTGCAATTACGACTTTTTGCTGATTTCCCCCTGAAAGCTGCTTCACCTTTTTTAATATTGAATTAGTTACGATGTTTAAATCATTTACAAATTTTTTTGCAGTATCGTTTGCAACCCTATCGCTAATTAGCATTCCCCTTCTTAGCTTGTCAAGTATTGAAAGGTTTATGTTAAACTTTATGGTGTTTTCAACAATCAACCCCTGCGCCTGTCGCTCTTCAGGCACCATAGTTATCTTGTGCCTTAAGCTGTGCTCGGGCTTTTTTATATTTAACTTTTTACCATCAACAAAAAGTTCTTTTTCAAGGGACGGCAGGATGCCGAAGATAGACTTTACTATCCTTTCCTGGCCTGCGCCCATAAGGCCTGCGAGACCAAGTACTTCTCCGGGCCAGACAGCAAATGAGATCTTTGCGGGTCCGCCAAGATCCAGGTCCTTGAGTTCAAGCTTTGGAGGATTTTTCCTGTCTATCTTATATTTTGTCTCAAGTATTTCTCTTGTAAGCTTTTTGCCAAGAATAGCTTCTATCATAGCTGCAAGGTTTATGTCTTTTACGTTTGAAGTAAGTATCTTCTTTCCATCACGAAGCACCGTAACCCTATCGCAGATGTCAAATATCTCGCTTAGGTGATGCGTTATATAGATTATGGATATGCCCTTTGCCTTCAGCCTTCTTATTACATTGTTTAATAGTTCCACTTCGGCTTTAGTGAGCGAGGCTGTGGGTTCATCCATTATTATTATTTTTCGCTCCTCTGATACGACTTTTCCAATCTCTACCAGCTGTTTATGGCTTACAGGCAGGTCCTTTACAAGAGACTTGGGGTTAATATCAACGCCAAGGTCCTCAAGTATCTTTTTTGCGGATCTTATCATTAATGCATCATCGGTAAGTCCGCCTTTTTTTGGTTCTTTGTTTAAGAACATGTTGCGGGCAACATTCATTGCAGGTATCAATGAAAACTCCTGGTAAACCATGCCTATGCCTTTTTTTC
>CAYGYY010000173.1:0-2685 GCA_964354265.1 uncultured Actinomycetota bacterium | reverse complement strand
GTTGTGAGGGTGATGTCCCGACACTAACATTGATGTATATTTTAAACCAATTATCGGGCATTTCACCTATGTATGGAGAATTTACTGTGTTTGATATTCATGATAATGCAGTAGTTTTTCAGCACCATGGGGATGGTGACCCAAATCTAGCTCAAAACACAGATGATGTTTACTTAACAAGTTGTCCTGAGTCCTGGGGCTGTAAGGAAGCGCTGGCTTTTAATTTCATAATGAGGCAGGGCAGGGCAACAGTGTGTGGGATTATTGATGATGCTTTTGGACATAAAATTTTCATAGCAACTGGGGAGTCATTGGGGGGAGAGCCTTTTCATGTACATTCTCCAGTTTGTTACTTTAAACCTGAAAGGCCAGTGATGGAATTTTTAAAATCAATGACTGAAAGTGGTTTTAGCCATCATGCAGTTATAGTATTAGGTGATTATAGGAATCACCTGCTAAAACTTGCAAAAGAGCTTAACATAAGAACTATACTTATATAGATAAATAAAATATTAGTATAAAAAATTTTAACTATAAGGGGGCTTTCTATGGACAATTATACAAGGGTAAAGAAAGCGATTACTTTCTCAGGGCCAGACCGCATTCCTTTATGGGCACCCGAGGATCCTGAATCAGCAGAAATTGATTCTATTTTTGCAGGAATGATGCCACTGACTGGTACCACAGGGGGATCAGAAGTCAAAAGCAAGACAGGCGAAAAACTTAGACTTATAGGAGTTGATGGCATTGCTGTAACTGATGAAGTAGCAGTTAGAGGTATTAAAGATGAGTGGGGTAGCGTTTGGAAAGATTTTAAAGGGACAGCAGGAATTGTAATTGATTACCCATTGTCTGACTGGAAAAAAATAAAAGATTACAAATTTCCTGATCCATATAAAGAAAATCGATTCGATGATGCAGTTAAAAAAGTTGAAACAATAAAGGGGAAGTATTACATATTAGCAGTCCAATGGTCCATTCTATTAGAAAGAATGTGTTGGCTTATGGGACATACCAATGTATTCGAATTAATGTTGTCAGATCATTCTTTATTTAATGAACTGGCAGAGGGAGTTGTAGAGTATGGTATTGGAATAATAAAGAGGTTTGCTGATATAGGAGCAGATGGTTTTTTAATTAGTGATGATTGGGGCATACAGTCTGGTACTTGGATAAGGCCTAAAACTTTTGATGAGTTTTTCAAACCTTTTTATGTAAAGATTATTGACACAGCGCATGAGAAAGGACTTGATTTCTGGTGGCATTCATGTGGCAATTTCTTTGACCTGATACCAAATTTTATAGACTGTGGAGCAGATGTGATTAATACATGGCAACCCCGAATAATGGGTATTGAAAGGTTAGGAGAATTTTATGGGGGAAAAATATGTTTTAATACTTCAGCTGATATACAAGTAACACTGCCTTCTGCATCAGAACAAGAGGTTAGGGGCGAAACAAAATTAATAATTGAAAAATTAGGCTTATATGATGGTGGATTAATTGGTGTTACATATGGTCCTCCTATCGGTGATGCTGAAAATGTAAGAGTTATGATTGAAACCTTTAGAGAATTTAAATATTAAATTTATATATTGAGCTTTAAAAATATTCTATTTGGTAATTTGAAACATTTAATCACCACAGTAATTTCAGGGGTCACCTTTCTAATTACTATGTAAACCCTTGCAGAATAATTTATTAATATAATTGTTATCTTAAGGCGAAAATGAAGGAAACCCGTCATCTGATGGATTATTAGATCCATCAGGTGAAAAGCAAGGATTATAGTCATCTGAAGGGTTCTCTGTAAGACTTATCTGAATAGTTCCATCAACTGGACCAGAAAAGATATCCTGGTTTCCATTATTATCGCGATTAAAGGCAATTTTAGATCCATCAGGTGAAAAGCAATGAGCCAATGGATCTGCGAAACCTACTGAAGAATCTGTTAATCTTTTCTGTTCTGAGCCATCAATATTCATTGTATAGATTACAAGAGGACCATCCCTGTTGGATTCAAAGGAAATCTTAGATCCGTCAGGTAAAAAGGATGGTAGATCATCATCTGCTGGATTATCAGTAAGTCTTACTAGATTTGTTCCATCTGTATTAATAATATAAACATCTACATTTCCATTGAGATCGGATGCAAAGACAATTGTAGATCCATCAGGTGAAAAGCAAGGTAGAATGTCATATGCAGTATTATTTGTAAGTCTTTTCTGTCCTGAACCGTCAACATTCATTATATAGATTTCTGCATTTCCATCACGGCCAGACATATAGGCAATTTTGGAACCATCAGGTGAAAAGTAAGGGACCCAGTCATCTCCATCAATATTAGTAAGTCTTGTCTGCTCTGAGCCATCAATTTTCATTATGTAGATTTCTGCGTTGCCATCACAGTCGGACACAAAGGCAATTTTAGATTTTGTAGTGGTTACTGTTGCAGTTGTTTCAGCAGTTGTTGTTTCTGTAGCTGGTGAAAAGGAAGGAAAGCCATCATCTGCTGGGTTATTTGTAAGTCTTACCTGCCCCGATCCATCAGCATTCATAATATAGATTTCCCGGTTTCCATCACGGTTAGTTTCAAAAACAATCTTAGAATTGTCAGGTGAAAAGGATGGAAGCCAGTCAAATGAAGGGTCATTTGTAAGTCTTACTATTCCTGAGCCATCAGCA
>CAYGYY010000172.1:0-2725 GCA_964354265.1 uncultured Actinomycetota bacterium | reverse complement strand
CTTTATAATCCTGATAATGAATTTATAATATGTGAGGATCAAGAATATTACTCGTCTTCAGATGCTTCAATGGAGGAATATTTTGAAAGAGATATAAACATCTATTGGGATACGTTTTCTGATCTGATAAACAAATTATTAAATAAGGAAAGAGTAAATCCTGAAGATATAAAAGCTTTATCTTTTTCTGTTTTAGGTGAAACATTCGTTCCCACTGATGAAAATTTTAACCCTCTTTGCAGTGCTTTTTCCGGTCATGATACTAGAGGTTTGGAAGAGGCCAGAACTATTACTGAAAAGTTTGGAAATGACTTATTACAAAAAGTATCAGGTCAGCCTAATGTAGAAGTTTTTTGGCCAGCAGTGAAAATATTATGGATGAAGCATAATAAGCCCGAAACCTTTCATAAAGCAAAGAGATATCTTAACCTGGAAGACTACATTATTTATAAACTGACTGATAAGTTTATATCTGAAAAATCAATGCTTTGCACTTCTTTATATTATGATATTAATGAAGACAAATGGTTTGACCCTATGCTTGACTTTTTGGAGATTGAAGAAAAAATGTTACCAGAAGTGATGAACCCTTGCGAGGTTGTCGGAAGCATATCAAAAAAAGCTTCGGAAATAACAGGATTATCTACAAATACCCTTATAGTACTAGGTGCGATGGACCAAATCGCCGGCGCTACTGGTTCTGGAAATATTAAACCGGGTGTTCTGACTGAGACAACGGGAACTTCGCTCGCTATAGGGTTGACCTATGTCGGAAATTTAAAAACGGTAGATAAAAAGATACCTCAGTATTTTCATGCGATTAAAAATCATTATTTTCTTTTACCATGGTCACCCAGTGGAGGTATAGCATTAAAGTGGTTGAAAGACGTGTTCTTTAATAAAGAAAAAAAGATTTATGAAGAGAGTAATAGAAATTTCTATAGAGTAATGGATGAAATGGCTGCTGAAATACCTGCAGGTTCAGGTGGGATTATTGTACTGCCATATGTTGTAGGGTCTGTTTGTCCGGAATCAAATGCTAATGCAAAAGCAGTATTTTTTGGCATGACAATAGAACATAATAGAAAGCACCTTATTAGAGCTACTATGGAAGCAACCGCTAATTTGATCAGAGCAAATATAGATTTATTGCATAATTCCGGTATAGAATGCTGTAAAATAGTATCTTTGGGCGGAGGGTCAAGGAGCGATTTGTGGTGTCAGATAAAAGCTGACGTTTGCCGAACACCTGTCGAAACATTAAAATATGGTGATATATCTGCTCCTCTAGGGGCTTGTTTTATGGCTGCTATTGGAAGTGGATATTTTAAGTCCCATGAAGCGATTATACAAAGCAATATGTTAAAAACCATAAAAACTTTTAATCCCATTGTTGAAAATTCTACTGCTTATGATACTGGTTATGATAAATTTTTAAAATTATATAATCGTAATTTAGATCTTTTTTAATTTACATATTAATATTTTAAAATGGATATAAGCATTGTCATTTTTTACTCCAGATTTTACTTTTAATGTAAAAAGTATAAAATGATAAAAAATAGCAGTTGACTATTGAATAACATTTATATAAAATAAATCACTAATATATCATTTAAAGGTCAAAATAATATCATTTTTAAAATTTATCTCATAATATTAACTGCCTATAGATGAAAAGTTTTTTTATATCCTATTGCATCTTGCACAATTATCTAGAGTTTCACTTTGAGTAAAAATTAACTGTTAACAATATTTATATGTAGAGCTTATTTAATTTAAAAAAATTCTAAAATAAAGAAATACTCAATTATTTTGTAACCTGTATAAGGAGGTTAAAGATGAGAAGAATGGGTGGCCCAGGAAGTTTTTTACTTGGCGAGGAAGAAAAAAAAGCGTTAATTGAACTAATTGATTCAGGCAGGATATTTCGGTATGGTGATGAAAATGATCCAAAATTTCTGGCAAAAGTATGGAATCTTGAAAAAGCTTTGTCGGAGTATTTAAAACTTAAATATGTTGTTGCTGTAAATTCAGGCACATCTGCGCTGATTACAGCATTGTGTGCATTGGGAATTGGTCCTGGGGATGAAGTCATTGTTCCGGGATACACTTTTGTTGCAAGTATTACTTCTATAATTTATGCAAAAGCAATCCCCGTTCTTGCAGAGATCGATGAATCATTTACACTGGACCCTTCCGATGTTTTAAAAAAAATCACCGACAGGACCAAAGCTATAATGCTTGTGCATATGACTGGAGGTGCTGGCCAGCTAGACGAGTTTAGAAAGATTGCTAAAGAGAAGAATGTATTACTTATTGAAGATTGCGCACAAGCTTTTGGTGTGACATATAAAGATAAAAGTGTTGGCAATTATGGGGACATTGCAATTTACAGTTTTAATCCTTTTAAAACAATAACTTCAGGTGAAGGAGGCGCAGTTGCAACAAATGATGAAGCGCTGTACAAAAGAGCATATTCTATACATGATATGGGACATTTGGCACTGAGAAAAGGTATAGAGATGGGGAACAGGACACTTATTGGATATGATTTCAGGATGAACGAGCTGGGTGCTGCCGTATTGCTGGTTCAGTTAAAGAAAATGGATATCATTAAAAAAACACTAAGAGAAAAATATTTAAAATTTAAAAAGGGAATAGAAGACTTGGACGGAATCGAATTCAGACGGTTGCCTGACCCTGAAGGGCAGATGCATACTGT
>CAYGYY010000171.1:0-2738 GCA_964354265.1 uncultured Actinomycetota bacterium | reverse complement strand
TGATGGCACAGAATTTCCTGTAAAGCTTCAGAGGCTAAATCTTGATTTGCCAAGCATATTTGATTTGCTGGATTTAGGCGCTATATTTGATGGATTGGATTTGGCAAATATATCAGATATATTAAGTTCAGCAGATTTGTCAAAACTTACAGATTTATCTTTAGATTGGGTAGATGTCGGAAGTCCGCAAACTATTGCTGAAGGCCAGAATGCTGTATGGGAAGGTGTGGAAGTGGACCATATTTACAGGGTGGTAGAAACCCGGGTACCAGGTTATGCGCAGATAAAAGGAATCCTCCCATTCTATTTCGCACCTGAGGAAACAAGTAAACAAATAGACATTGTCAATATGCAGAAACTTGTTTTCGTTAAAGTCAGCAAGGATGTTATTGCATCTGATGGCTCAGATGTAGCAGACGACAAACCATTCTGGATAAAACTTGAAGGTGGTCCTACACAGACGTGGCCTCAATTGGTAAGTGAAAACATAGATGCTTATTTTGCAGTATTACCCGGAACTTATACATTGACTGAATGTCCAGAGACTTGCTATGAAAGGGTCGACCAAAACGGTACAATTGTTTTAAACCCGGATGAAGGCCCGCTCCGCGATCCAAAAGGATACACTGTCACTAATAAGCAGAAACCAGGAACGATTAAGATTATAAAAACTAGTTTTAAGCCTGGTCAGGGACTTCAGCCTGGTGATTCTGCAATATTTACACTTTGCGACAAAGATGGGAATCCTATATCCGGCAAAGCCACTATTACACTCAAAGATGGTCAAACAGGATCTTGGGATAATCTTAACTGGGGTTGCTACACTGTTAAGGAAAGTTATCCTTGTGAAAACCTTTATACTTATGCATCCCCGACATTTTATCCTTCAGGACCAATAACTATTGGATGCAAAGGTTTTTTTAATGATCTGACGCAATGTGTAGTTGTCAAAAATAGCGGAGCGCAGCTAAAGACTGCAAAGATAAAGATAAATAAGACAGTGTTTGGTACAAAGCTGCCAACGGATGTGTTCAAGTTTACAGTTGATGACGGGGTCAATACTCCCCAGGAATATACTATAGGTGGAAGTGGCGGTGATTCTGTTGACATTACAGTTGAAGCTGGCAAGACTTACACGATTCAGGAAACTGATATAGGAAATTGTTTTAATGCAACTGGATGGTCTTCAGACATACCTGGCAGTACCCCTGATGTGAGCATACCAAAGGTCACTTTTGCAGTTACAGGCTGCAACTACCAGCAAATTGAAAGCAAGAAAGTATATTTTGAAAATACCAGAAAAACCTGCCAGGTTGACCTGGAGAAGACATTAAAAGACCTTGCAACTCCTGAGGGTACTTTTGATTTTACGTTTACCGGCAGTCCTTCAAGCATAACTCTGGGTGGTTCAAATCCATATATGATAAACCTGTCTGTTGAATGTGGAATCGAATATGTCATTACTGAAAGTGCACTTTCTGCAGGTTATGATTTTGAAAACATTGCAACCACCAATAACTTCATAAAAGCTGATATAAATCTTGGCAACAGGTCAATCACATTTATTGTTGAGTGCCCTGGCCCCGGTCTGGCCAATCCTGCTGCAGTCACCAATGGAGTTGAGAGTATAGGCGCTGGTGGCAGTATATTCAAAATAACTTATGAGAACTCAAGAAAACCTGGAACAATTAAGCTGTTTAAGACTGATGAAAAAAATGGTGAAAGCTTAAACGGTGCAAGATTCGGCCTTTTCATGCCTGATGGTGTTACAAAAGCACTTGATATAAATGGTACAGAAATGCCCGAGGTAATTACCGGTGAAGGTGATTGGCCGGATGGTTATGCTGAGTTCATAGGCATACCATGGGGCGCTTATAAAGTAATAGAGGTCGATCCGCCAGAGGGATACCTGCCAAGAGAGGCAGAGGTAACAATTGATGCAGACCACATCATAATCGAACTTACCGATGAGATTGCAGACCCAAGAGTGCTTGGAGTTATAAAGATACAAAAAGACCCTGCTGTGGCAGGAGTAGGATTTACATTGTTTGACTCTACAGGTACTGAAGTAAAAAGAAGTGAAAAACTAACTAATGATGACGGTAAAGTATCTTTCAGCGACTTGAAATGGGGTAAATATATAATAAGGGAGACAAAAGGCATTGATGGGTACAACCTTGCAGAAGACCAGAAAGTAACTATAGATGAAGATAATGCCGAAGATACGATCAAGCTTACTTTTAAAAATACCCCTAAGAGTGAGGGTACGACCGAGGTGGCAGGATTAATAGAGGTTCTGGCGTTTACAGGAGTTGACCCAATAATACCGATTTCAGGAATATCCGCATTTATTGGTGGAATTGCCCTGATTGCAGCATCGTTAAGGCGCAAAAGAAGAAAATAAAACAGGAAATAATATACAAACAAGCGGAATAGCTGTGTGAATAAGACACATATACTTAAAAAAGATAGCCCTTAAAAAAAAGGGCTGTCTTTTTTAATCCTGAAATATTTTAATATATCTAAAAAGCTATATAAATTAACAAATTATTATATAAAATATTATAACATCATTATTATTATATAAAATTTATATTAAATAAATATTAATATTTTTTAAAAAATTCTTGACAAATATATAATAAAACAATAAAATTATAGCTCTATTAAAATAAAATATAATAAAATAGTCCAATTTAGTATAATTTAGTAGCCGTGAAACTTTTCTTATAACTGGG
>CAYGYY010000170.1:0-2749 GCA_964354265.1 uncultured Actinomycetota bacterium | reverse complement strand
TGACGAAGCCCTTCTTGAATCAAGAGAAAAGTATTCTACTCCTGATACTATAAGGTTCTTAAGTTTTGAACCCCATTGTGCGCTTGTAGGGTACTTCCAGACTGTTGAAAGCGAGCTAAGGGTGCAGTACTGCAAACAGGAAAAAATAGATATTAACAGGAGGATAACCGGAGGGGGAGCACTTTACTGGGGTACAAAGGATATTGGATGGGAAATATTTGCATCATCCGGAAGGTTCTCTTCAAGAATATCTAAAATGGAGGACTATTACCGGCTCTTTTGCACTGCAGCATCAAAGGGCATAAACAAATTTGGCGTAAGTTCAAGTTTCAGGCCAAGAAATGACATTGAAGTCGAAGGTAAAAAGATATCAGGCTCCGGCGGCACATCTTTAAAGAACTGTTTCATATTCCAGGGAACTCTTCTAGTCGATATTGACATTGAAATAATGATTAGAGCCCTCAGGGTGCCATTAGAAAAACTAAAATACAGTGAGATAAGTTCCCTTAAAGAAAGAATAACCTGGCTCAGCCGTGAAATCGGATATTGCCCTGGCCGTGATGACATAATTAAGAACATTCTTGAAGGTTTTTCAGAACAACTGGAAGCTGATTATTATTTTGGTGAGTTGTCCAGTCATGAAAGAGAGCTTTTTAATCAAAAAATCAACCATTTTTCCAGTAAAGCCCATATTTACAGGATAAAAGAGAAGAAAAATATCTATACTGTAAAATCCGTTATCAAATCTGCATCAGGGGTTTTAAAAACTGCTATTACAATCGATGGACCAAGAAAAATCCTTAAAACCTCTCTTTTTACCGGTGATTTCTTTATATATCCCAGGAAAGCGCTTTTTGACCTTGAGTCGCTCTTAAAAAACAGGAAGATAAACAGGGAAGAAATAGCCGGCTTAATTGATGGATTCTATAAAAACTATCCCCGGCAAATTGAGGGCTTATCCTGTAAAGACATAACTATTTCAATTTTTAAATGCCTGGAAAAGCTCGAATACAAAAAATACAATATCCCTATGAAATATTATAATGATATATTCATTATAGAAAGTAAGAAGAACCCGACAGCAAAATTAATTAACGATAAAAAAATAGAAGCTTTTCTTCTGCCCTACTGCGCTAAACTCCTGGATTGCAGCTTCAGGTTCTCAGAAGGTTGTGATAATTGCGGAAAATGCAGCATTGGAGAAGTAACGGAAATCCTTGATATGTACGGTATAAAAAGCACTACAATTACCAGCTATGAGCATCTTGAAGACACACTAAAAGACCTGAAAGACAATGGAGCAGAGTTTTTTTGCGGATGCTGCTGTGAAGCCTTTTATATTAAGCATAAACAGGATTTTGAACGTATAGGACTTTCTGGCATACTTATAAATATAGACAGCAGCACCTGCTATGACCTGGGAAAAGAAAAAGAAGCGCACTATGGTAAGTTTGAAGGATTTACGCAGCTAAAGCTGCCTCTTATTAAAAAAATTATAAATATATTTAACAATCCGTGCACTGATGCAAAAATATGATGTGCTGATAGTAGGAAGCGGACCTGCCGGCGCAAGTCTTGCTTATTACCTGGCAAAAAATAATTTAAAAGTACTGCTTGTAGAAAAGAAAAAACACCTCGACTCACCTGTTAGATGCGCCGAGTTTGTGGCTTTAAATATTGCTTCTCTTTTTGATTTTAAAATTGCCGGAATAAACAACCAGACAGAAATCCTTGAAACATATATTGCTGGCAATAAAAATGAGCGCTTTAACCTGGTTGCAAGTACTCCTGCTCCCGGATTTATACTGGACAGGGAAATATTCATAAATGGTCTGGTCCAAAGGTTTAAGGAAATTGGAGGAATACTGGCTACCGGAACTAAATTTATTGCTTTAAACAGCGCCATGTCCTATCCTCTATCTGCGATTTCCGGTGCATCCCCTGGCGGTTATCTTGATGCTACACTGGCCGATGTTGAAACAGGAAAGTTTTCAAATATAAAATCTTTTATCATTTCTTGGGCTGGCGGCCCTCTTTCATCCGGAATAAGTCCAGGTAACGGCGCTTATATATACGCAATCCAGCAGAACCTTCCAGTAAAGTCCCAATATCCGTCAATTAACAGGGTTTACTTCGCACCATATATCTATGGAGGTTATGGCTGGGTTTTTCCAAAAACTGCTAGCATTAACCTTGGCATTGGAAAAGCTTCTGCGCAGGGACTTAAACAAACACTGGAAGCCTTTAAAAAGCATTTGTACCTTTCAGGACAAATACCTGAATCAACTTATTGCAGCAATCTGTTAAATAATGAGAATCCTGCTGTAACAGGTCTTGTGCCTATTTCAGGGATAGCAAAAAACCCTGCAACAGAAGAAGGGGTTATTTTTGTTGGCGATGCAGCCGGCTTATGCAACCCGGTGACTGGCGCAGGCATAGTTAATGCTATCTGTTCAGCAAAGCTTGCATCAGAAAAGATATTCCAATGCCTTAAGCAAAATGACTTGAATATCCTCCTGGGGGTAAAAACAGATTATGAAAAAGAATTTGGTAAATCGATTGAAAGGGCATTGGGAAAAAGAAAATATATGCTGGATAACTGGCAAAATACAGCAATAGCCTTTCCTGACCTTATAAGCCAGACATGGGTGGCATTCAGGGATTACTGGAAATAAGATTTTTCGATTTAAGCGCTAAAGTACTTATTTATTCTGTTCGGCATATACAAACTTTATTTTTTCCTGGATTA
>CAYGYY010000169.1:0-2754 GCA_964354265.1 uncultured Actinomycetota bacterium | reverse complement strand
TAATATTTTAAAAGGAGGTTAGTATGCAAAGTAACAAACTATATGTAGGCAATTTCGATTACTCCACAGTTGATACTCAGCTGGAAGAACTTTTTTCTCCATTTGGACAGATTAAAAGCGTTGCTGTCATTGGAAATAAGGGTTTTGGATTTGTCGAGATGTCAAGCACATCAGAAGCAGAAAAAGCAAAAGAAGCTTTAGATGGTTCAGACTTTGAGGGAAGAACTTTAAGAGTTAATGAAGCTCGTCCTCAAGGCAGCAAGCCAAACAGTAACTTCAGAAGATATTAATTATATCAAAACTGCATACAGGTTTTTTGTATAGAACCTGTATGTAGACTTTTCTAAATTTTAAATAAACAACAAATCATTTTTTTAAAATTTACAAAATCTACTTAATAGAGGCTGCAAATAAAGATAATAGGAAAGTCGGGAGAAATATAAAATAATAAATAAATTAGAAAACTATAAAAAGAGAGATTATTTAAAATGAAAATAAAAGAAGATATTAAAAAGTTATCAGAAAAGGAAGCTGACAAATATTTTATTTATAAGTTTGATGAACTAGCTAATGAGAAAGAGAAAATGGGTTTTATTAAATTTGCTAAAATGTGCCGTGAGAATGTCGAAAGAATAAGAAATAATAAAGACTTAATTGAATTTGAAGAAGTCAGCAAAGTAAGTAAAGGGGAAATAAAAAAGCATATAGGGGTTAGCAGAAGGTATGCAGGCTGGTTTGATGAATTGGCTGATGAAAAAGAAAAAAAGGGTAATGCTGAGTTTGCCGATATATTTCGCAAACGCGCCGATAGAGTCAGGGAGTGCAGCAAGTTTTTTTGGGTTTGGGATAAGAAATATAATGAATTATTAGAAGATTAAATGGAATCTCGCAACAGCCTCAAACCATCATATTATTAAGCAGTATTTGAATTGGAAAAAATAAAATGAATCATTTTGAAGAATTAGGGATAAGAAAAGAATTAGTCAGGTCAATTATGGAATTGGGTTTCGAAAAGCTTACCCCCATACAGGAACAGTCAATACCTGTTTTAAAATACGGCCTCCAGGATTTTATCGGCATGGCACAGACGGGCACAGGAAAAACTGCCGCATTCGGGTTGCCGCTTATTAGTCTCATAGATACGGCCTCAAGAATCATACAGGGCCTTATACTTGCCCCCACCAGGGAGCTTTGTGTTCAGATTGCAAAAGATATTGAGAGTTACAGTAAATATCTTGGTGAATTAAGAATAGCTGCGGTTTACGGTGGAGCAAGCATGGAAAACCAGATAAGCAGCATAAAGAAAGGCGTGCATATAGTGGTAGCAACTCCCGGCCGCCTTACAGACCTTATAAGAAGGAATAAGATTAATATTTCTACCGTTAAATATGTAATTCTTGACGAAGCAGATGAAATGCTGGACATGGGTTTCCAGGAGGATATTGATGCAATACTTGAGTCCACGCCTGGCGATAAAAGAATCTGGTTATTTGCAGCCACCATGTCTGATGGTATTCATTCTATAGCATCAAAGTATTTAAGTGACCCTTATGAGATTACTATTGGAGCAAAAAATTCTGCTGCAGATAATATTGAACATATTTATTATGTTGTGCACGAGCACGACCGCTATAAAGCATTAAAAAGGATTGTGGATGCAAACCCTGATATTTTTGCAATAGTGTTTTGCAGGACAAAGGTGGAGACACAGGACATATCTGAAAAGCTTATTAATGAAGGTTATAATGCTGATGCCCTTCATGGTGACTTAAGCCAGGCTTTTCGCGACAAAGTCATGAAACATTACAGGGACAGATCCATTCAGCTGCTGGTTGCGACAGATGTAGCTGCAAGAGGCATAGATGTAAATGATGTAAGCCATGTAATAAATTACAGGCTGCCTGATGAGATAGAGCTCTATACGCACAGGAGTGGAAGAACTGCAAGGGCGGGAAAACCAGGAATTACGATATCAATTATCAATTCAAGAGATATGGATAAGATAAGGCAAATAGAAAATAAGATAAACGCAAAACTTGTTTACACAAAGGTACCTGGAGGCGTAGAGGTATGTGAAGCACAGCTTATGGCGCTTATGAAGAAGATACAGAAGGTAGAGATAGACAGTGAGGAAATCTCCAAATACCTGCCAGTAATATATGATGAGCTTAAAGATATTAATAAGGACGAACTTATAAAAAGGATTGTTTCCCTTGAGTTCAACCGTTTTATTGAATATTACAGGGAAGAAGATGACCTGAACATAGATTTTTTAAGAAAAGATCATATAAGGACCAAAGATTCTAATAAAAAAGGTAAGAGCATGTTTATAAACCTTGGCACCATGGATGGTTTTAACACAGCCAGGATGCAGAATTATCTTAAGGAAATGACCGGCCTATCCGCAGAAGCGTTCGAAAGAATAAATGTCAAAGTGGCTTATTCATTTATCGATATAGCAGAACCATTTATGCCTGCAGTCCTTAATTCATTCGAGAATGAGGTGTATAAAGGCAGGAAAATAAGGGTAGACGATTCAGGCGGCGGCAACACAAAACCCCAAAGGCATAATTCGTTTTACGGTGGCAAAAACAGGGTTTCAAAAAAGCTGTCAAGGAAAAAAGTTAAAGAATATGCTTAAATCAAATCACTTTTAATGCTGCATTAACTTCTGGAAAAGATCTGTAAAAGATTTTATTGATTGTTCCCAAGGATTTTATTACTATATTTTTCATCTATGGATCTGAATAAAAT
>CAYGYY010000168.1:2258-2804 GCA_964354265.1 uncultured Actinomycetota bacterium | reverse complement strand
TGACCTGATATTTACTATGTTCAATGGTTCTTTAAAGGCAGTTTTTAAAAATGGTACCGAGGATATAAGTTATAAGATATTACATACAGCTTTGGTAGGGGAGTCCTAAATGAGCTCAAAAAATGTAAACACCGAGCTTAAAACAAGAAAATTAAACGAGACACTCCTTCAAAACCTTGTGACATTAGGGATTCTGGTACTGATATCAGTAATTATAACTGCACTCATCCCAAGGTTTTTAACTTATACAAATATTAATAATGTCTTACTACAGATATCTTTGATAATCATTGTTGGAAGCGGCATAACCCTGCTGATGATATCTGGCAATTTCGATCTTTCAGTAGGGGGAGTATTGGCGCTCGCAGGGGTTCTTTTTGCATTTTTATCCAGAGCCGGCGTACCAACCTTTTTTGCGCTCATCTTGTCAGTGATTTTTGGAAGTTTAATGGGTGCTTTAAATGGGACGCTTGTGGTTAACTTAAAAATATCCCCTATCATAGTTACCCTGGGTACCATGTATATTACACGTGGTCTTGCCCTTAT
>CAYGYY010000168.1:0-2248 GCA_964354265.1 uncultured Actinomycetota bacterium | reverse complement strand
TGTCACTTGTCATAATGATAGTCATTGCTGTGGTGATAATATTCATTTTTATCCAATCGAAAACTAATCTTGGACAATATGCGTTTTTTATCGGCTCAAACAGGGAGACTGCACGATTATCAGGAATAAATATCGGCCGTACAGTAAGCATACTATATATACTTGTAGGTACACTTGCCGGTTTGTCAGGCGTAATTCTTGCTTCAAAGCTTGGAACCGGCGACAGCTCGGTTGGAGATGGATTTGAATTTGATGTTATTGTGGCTGCGGTTATAGGCGGCACAAGTGTTGCTGGCGGTAAAGGTTCAATATCTGGAATGGTGCTAGGGGCAATGATATTGGGAGTATTAAATAATTCCCTGAACCTTTTAGGTGTGGCATCATATTATCAGCTTGTAATAAAAGGGCTGGTGCTGGTTGGCGCAATAGTGCTTCAAAGATATATTGTGGAAAAATTCAGCTAGTAAAATTGGAGGTCATATTTGAGCGGTGAAGAAAAAAAAGTTAAATTCTATCAGCAGGCATATTTTAAAAATATCTTTATTCTTGTATTACTATTAGTCTTTGTAATAATTTTTTCGATTATTGCTGAGGGGTTTTTCAGCTACAATAACCTGGTTAATATAATAAGGATATCCATTTATCCAATACTTACCGGGCTGGCCGTAACTATTCTTATGGCTGCGGGCTACATTGACCTTTCAGTGGGCAGCACCCTTGCTCTTTCCAGTCTGGTATTTGCAATGCTAGTCAAAGCAAATATATCCATTTTCCCGTCACTCATTATTGCTGTCCTGGCTGGCACAGCTTGTGGTTTTATTAATAGCCTGGCTGTAGTCAGGTTAAGGATAACCCCGGTAATTGCTACTTTGGCTTCAGCGTATATTATAAGGGGTATTACTTTTATAATAGCTGGCGACCAGGCTAATATCAGGGGGCTTCCTGAAAGCTTTGCTTACCTGGGCAGGGGATTTGTAGGACCTGTCCCATTCCAACTCATACTGATAGTGGTTTTTGTACTCATATTCTATTTTATAGAAAGAAGATCCCTCCTGTGGAAGTATTCAATAGCAATAGGCGGCAATCCTTCTGCAGCGATACTTTCTGGTATAAATGTCGTCGGTATAGTAAGTATCTTATATATACTTACCGGTACTCTGGCGGGCTTATCAGGCGCAATCATGGCTTCAAGACTGACGGTGGGCCAAAAATTAATCGGATATGGCTTTGAACTTGATGTAATAATCGCGGTCCTGCTGGGCGGCACAAGTTTCAGGGGCGGAGAAGGTTCGATTATAGGCACTGTAATAGGCGCTTTAATTATTACAATACTTGGCATCGGCTTTAACATGGCAGGCATGCCTTCTTTTTATCAGTATGTAATAAAAGGCGTATTACTGATACTTGCAGTACTCATGGATAACTATGTGAAAGCAAGGTTAAGAAAAGTTGGCGCGGGATAATAGAATAGACACAGGATAATATTGTTGCAGGAAGATGGGGATATTTTCCCTGCCCCTTTTTAAACTTTTTTAAAATAATTTTTTTAATAAAGCCTGATGGCAAAAAACTGGAGAAAATTATGCAGAATTTTGAATTTTATATTCCAACAAAAGTCATATTTGGCAATGATACACTGGAAACTGTTGGTAAAAATGTTAGCCTTTACGGTAAAAAAGCGCTGCTTGCATCTTACGATAAAGCATTGCTGGAAAATATAGATATTTACAAAAAAATTACAGACTCCTTAAAAGAAGCAGGCGTAGAGATAGTAGAATTTTATGGCATTAAATCAAACCCGGTTATCTCTCATGTAAATAAAGGTGCGGCAGTAGCAAAAAAGGAAAAAGTGGACGTAATACTGGCAATTGGCGGCGGAAGCGTAATTGATGAATGCAAGGTCATTGCGGCTGCTGCAAAATATGATGGTGATGCCTGGGATTTTTTCAGTGGCGCTGCAGAAGTAAAGGAAGCCCTGCCGCTGGTAGCGGTTCTTACAATACCTGCAACCAGCTCTGAGATGAATTCAGGCGCAGTGATAACAGATGAGAAAACCATGCATAAATCCGGGTTTTTCAGTCCTGCTTTTTTTCCTAAAGTCTCAATACTTGATCCATTAGTGACTTTTTCTCTTAACCAGGAACTTACAGCATATGCTGCTGCCGATATTATGTCACACCTGCTTGAAGGCTATCTAACCCATAAAGATGACTGGGCCCCAATACAGGATGGGCTGATGGAGACTTTA
>CAYGYY010000167.1:0-2814 GCA_964354265.1 uncultured Actinomycetota bacterium | reverse complement strand
AGTTGTAAAATCAGAGCTTAATTTATCAGGCTTCGCGGGTAACCAAAAATATAATAATGAAGAATTAGGCATTAGCTTCCTGATCCCTGATAATTGGAAAACCTTTAAACTTGACACAAAGGACGGCTTCCAGATACAGTTAGTCCCTCCATCCCAAAACATGGAAATAGGATTTCTGCTGATGGTGAAGGAGGGTATATCAGGGGGCTCGCCGGAATCATATGAAGATATTATCATTAATGCAACCGCTCCATTTTTAGAACAAAAGCAATCAGAGATTTCTCTCAGTGAGAGTGCCGATAGGGTTTCGGACAATGGAGTCAGTTATTATGAAATAATTAAAGGAATCAAAGACGCCAGCGGGACTGTGTGGAGAATGCCATTTTGTTTTATTGAGGAGCAGGAAAATCTGTATGTTCTATATGGAATAATAAACTATACAATGTTTAGCCAGGATTCAGAGTCTATTTTTTACGGGATAATAAATTCTCTGGAATTCAAATAATTTCGTTTGGATTATTGTCAAAAAAATGGGGGTAAGGTTTCAAATAGCTGGACGCCTGAATTAGCTTACCCCGTAAATGATAATAACACACGTACAAAAAAAATCAATACTTTTAGAAAAATTTATTATACTTTTTTTATAAAAATTATTTCTAAAAAACAGATAAATATATAAAATGTTATATAAAATTATATATTAGTATTTATTAGAATTAAAATTTAATAAAGTATAAATATAAGTTTAACAAATAATATATTAGATAAATAAAATATTAATCATTTAATAATTAATATAATTATTAATATAATTATAAAAATATTATTGATAATTTATTTTATTATTTCCAATATTTTTAAATTTAATATTATATGATTTCCTGTCACAAAGACCCGAACCATTTTTCATAGATTTGCTGTAATGTCCCGTCTTTTATCATCCCGGAAATAATGGAGTCAAATTCTTTCTTTAGCTGGCTTCCTTCATTAAATACAATTGCAAAGTTTTTTGAGGACTCTATCTCGTCGAGTATAACATATATGTCACTGTTGTCATGCAAGAGATTGGCTGCAATAGGGAGGTTTAGGAGGACTGCAGCTATTTCCTTATTCTTTAAAGCATCAATCATGTCAATGACATTATTGTATTTAACAATATCAAATTTATTGAGATACTCCTCATCTATGCAGCAATTGGTAGCCTCGAGCATTCCTGCTTTCTTTCCATACAGATCTTCCTTTGTCTTTATATCTGAACCTGCAAGAGTAATAAGCAGGTACTTCATATGAAAATAAGTCTCTGAAAAATCAACCAGGTCCTCCTTATCGATATTGTAGGGTACCGCAGAAATAATGACATCGACCCCGCCTTCCCTGAGCGCCTTGAAATCCTGGTCCCACTCTATAGGCATTATCTCAATTTGCTTATCCATCCGCGAAGCTATCTCCTCTATCAGGTCAAGGTCAAAACCCATGACCTCACCATTCTCGACATATTCAAAAGGCGGATAAGTGGTATCCATACCGATTACAAGGGTTTTTTTATTGATATCTTCAACAGTTTCAGCTCCCTGGTTTTCACTGCTTTCACCTTCCTGGCTATTATCTGGCGCAGATCCGGCGTTGCTGCCGGCTGAAGATGCGTCCAGGTTTAATGTCCCAATTCCATCTGTTAAGCTGCAACCTGATAATATCACCGGGACAATCATGATGGCCAGCGCTAAAATGATTAATATTGCAGTAACTGTATTTTGTGTTTTATAAGATTTTTGTTTATATATTTTTTTAAAAAACTTCATAAATAATCAACTTCCATTTTTTTAGATTATAAAATTATCCCCTGTCCTTAAAGTATTAAATGATCTCTGACGGTTCAGGAAAGAGAGTGCTTTTTGCAAAATGGTCCGCAAAGGCAGGAAATACTGTAAGCTCAAGGTACTTTGCCCTTGATGATATGTCCTCGGCTTTATTTCTTAATACCGAAGATATAAGAACCATCTTTGCTCCGACTGCTGCAGCATTTCCAACCTGTACTATTTTCTCAAGTGAAACATCAGGAAACATCCCTATATTCACAACATTTTTAGGATCGATGTATGAGCCGAATGCGCCTGCAATAATAATTTTGTCTATATCTTTAAAGCCTATCCCGGCATTTTCTAATAGCACGTCTATTCCTGTCCTTATGGCGCTCTTGGCAAGTTGTATCTCGACTATATCCGTCTGGTTTATGGATATCCTGCCTTCAAGACATGTAAGAAGTCCGGCTTCCTGGTTGTCCTCTGCCGCCTGTGCCGCTATATCTTCCTTCCTGCATTGTCTATCCTCATATGCGCATGGCTCCAGCATATATTGCAATTTCCCTTTTTCGTCCCTGCACAAACATCCGCTTTCGGACTGGAATTTACCCCTGTTATTTATAATTTTTGCTTTAAGCAATTCTGCAATCGCATCCAGTATGCCGGAACCACATATACCAACGGGTTTTTTATCATTTATAGTCTGGATGCTTGGGCTGCAGCTTTCCGGATCTATGACAACCCTTTCTATTGCTCCCGGCGCAGCCCGCATGCCATATTTTATATGCGCGCCCTCAAATGCGGGGCCGGAAGCGGTGGATACGCTTTCAATGCCATTTTTACTCTTTAAAACGATTTCTGTATTTGTCCCGATATCGATGCCAACGAAGTTTCCATCCATATCGTCTATTCCTGTTGCCAGTATCATGGCCATGTGGTCAGAACCCACAAAACCTGCAACGACCGGCAGCATATATACATAGCCTCCAGGAGTAATATTTATCCCTATTTCCCT
>CAYGYY010000166.1:0-2829 GCA_964354265.1 uncultured Actinomycetota bacterium | reverse complement strand
TGCAAAAAATCCTTTTCTGCCTACAAAAAGTTCCATGTAACTCGACAACCTTGATTTTTTATTTTTCTGGAGCTTATTTTGTATCAAATCATATTTTTCTTCTTTAGGCTCATCCATGACTTTTTAACCCCCATGATATTTTAAGGTTTTCAATTTTCAAAGAGACGATAGCAGATCATACATTTAATTTTAAAATCAACTGGATATAGTATACATCAAAATATTATAATATGATTAGTGTAAAATTAACTTTCTATTTGCCGGGAATGCAAGTTCAGGGAAATGGATTTTTATAAAGTCTGATATTAGGCACAGTACAGTAAATATGGGGTAAAAAGATGTGGAAGGCTGTATTTCTTAAAGTTTTATACTATTTATTCTTCGCCATCATTTTTATAATGGCTTTTCTTATATTTTTAAAACTCAATAATTTTTATTTTAATATTACCCAGCTGGAAAATTTCCTTAACAGTTTTATAAGCAGGATAAATTTTTAAAACTTTAAAGGCAGAAAAATTTTGCGCTTATTTGCAGGGGGCATTCTCAGTTTTCGGTCTTTTTTTCCGATATGGTATCAACAGCAGAAATATTTGGCTGCTTTGAAACAAATGGGCGCACAATATACACAATGGCTCCGGTCAGCCCAAGAGCAAGAATTATGGCAAAAATAATCAGGGATGTCATTGCTGACAGGTCCCTTGGAGCGCCAAGTGCGGCCATTAAAAATACTATGGAGTTTTCCCTTACCCCCATGCCCCCAATTGATATAGGAAGCATGGATATGAAAGATACAATCGGCACAATGAAAATAAATGATGCAAATGAAAGGTTTATGCCAAGAGCTCTTGATGCAAGATAATAACTTGCGATTACCGCTAGCTGGAGCGCAAAGCTGCATAGCATGGCTTTAAAGAGGGCAGGCTTATACTGCTTGAAGCTCTGGAACGTATGATAAACTTCTTTTAAATTTTCCCTTATTTTTTTTAAGAATTTTATTTTTTCAACTAATCTATCCAATCTCAATATCGAAGGATTCAGGATTAAAAACCCCAGCAGTATGCAAACAGCAAAAAAAGCTATCACAGGAATTATATATGATGTGGAGCCCACCCTGGTAAAGCCAAGCAGAAGGGCGATGACCGCATAAACTGCAGCAGTCAGGACACCTGTGAACCTGTCCACCACCACTATAGTTGCAGATTTTCCTACAGATACTTTGGCTCTATTGGCGACATCAATTGTCCTGAATACGTCTCCCCCTATACTTGTAGGAAGAATGTTGTTAAAGAAGGAACCTATCAAAAATGATGAAATAAGAAACCATATCGATATATTTATTTGCTGTGTTTTTAAAAGGATCTGCCAGCGCAGGGATGATATCCATATGCCGAAAATATGCAGGGATGCAGAAGCAATAAGTATGGGCACGTTTATTGTTTTTAATATATCAACAAAATAGTTGAAATCCTTAAACTCTGAACTAAAGAAAATAAGGTATGCAATAAGCCCTATGCTTATTGTAATTCTTAATACAGTAAGTATCTTTTTTTTATGTTTTACATAAAAGGTCTTGAGGTTTTTTAAATTCATTCTGAAATTTATATGCTGCTAATATTTGCATTATATAAGTTTTAATAATATTTTACATTACTATTAAACTGTGTTTTCTTATTTTTTCTTTAATTTTATTTTTAATCTAAGTTTTTCTTAATATATCATCCAGGAAGGATTTCAAATACTCCGATGGCACGCCAGCCCTGGTGCTTCTGCGTATCCTGTCGCAGGCGCTGCATGGATTTATACCAGAAATGATCTTACTCTTAAAATCCTTCCTGAGGTTGCATACTTTTTCGCTGTTAAAAACTTCCCTTATGGATTGTTTATTTAAATCCCCTATGCATATTTCACCTTTGAAATCCTGGGGGCAAAGATAGACTTTCCCGTCAAAAAAAACTGTCAAGGAATACCATGGGAAAGTACATGTTTTTATTACCGGGTTTTTATCATAAGATGCGCCTGTTTTTAAATTTCCTCCCCAGTTATGCATTTTTCTTACTGTAAACCTATCAGGTAAAGTACTGCCGAATCTTTCTACGAAATATTTTATTTCCTGGTTTTTTTTAATTTTCTGTTTGCCTGGACGAACCAATTCATCTTCAGTTTCCATCAGCTGGATGATGGTAAAAGGTGTCTTTGACTTTAGTTGTTTTTTTAGAGCTAAAAAACCGGTGATGTTTTCTAAAGTCTTCTCAAAGTCAGCGCCAGACCTGGTTGCTTCATAAGCTTCCCTGTCGCAATTGTCAACTGAAAAAGAGATCTTTGTTAAACCAGCCTTTATGAGCTTTGAACCAATATCATTGTCCATCAGGACACCATTTGTATGTATGCAGGTTTTTATATTGTTTTTATTGGCATAACTTACCATATCTGCTATACCGGGATGCATCAGGGGCTCGCCCCTGTGGAAAAGGTTTACTTCAAACACAAAATCTTTGGCCTCATCCATAATCTTTCTGTACAGATTAAAATCCATATCACCTTTCTGGTTTTGCCCAAGGTCTTTATTCAAACATATACCGCATGCCAGGTTGCACCTCGAGGTGGTCTCTACCCACAACTTCAGGGGAGGGTAACCGGTTTTTATCTTACCTGAAATGTAGGAGAAGTAAGCGTCTAAAAGGTATATTATTGTTTTGATTCTTATCATTTATTGCCTTTAAAAAAAGATGGCAATATAAAAAGGGAAACGGCCTGTGCGGCATTATTTCCATGGACAAGGTTATTTGTCAAGAAAATCCTTTATAACATAAGTAGGTTTTCCAGTTCCTT
>CAYGYY010000165.1:1353-2865 GCA_964354265.1 uncultured Actinomycetota bacterium | reverse complement strand
CCAGGACATATCCTGCTGCATTTTTTATCTGTGTATCACTGTCAAGATATAGATTTTTAAAACCTGCCATATCCTTTATGCTTTTATCGGTGACCTGTCTTAGCACCCCATTTTCATCAGGTTTTTTAAATGGGGTCCAGAAACCTGTCTCAAAACACATCACATCCTGGCCTATGATTTCACAGACCTCGATAAAATCAGCCGGATACATGGGCCTTCCTTCCTGGCCTGCCCCTTTTGCGGGATCTCCGCCAATGGCAAGAGTGTTTCCTGCATACCGGCCAAGGATCTTTGCAACATGGCTGTCTTCAATTAGCACTTCAAAATTAGGCACTCTGTCGACAGGGCGTCTTTTTAGCGCTGCAAGAAACCTTTCCTTATCAGGCTCTCCTTTATATTTATCAAACATTTCTTTTGTGCTTACAGATTCACTCATTAAAATTTACCTTTATAATATTATTTAATATTATTTATTCCTGATAAGCGTTCGTTTCAAATAAAATCCTGCCCAATTAATCATAAATACAAAATAATCGATAATATTAATCAATATAATAGCTGATTATGCATTCCTTAATTGATGGTCAACTGACGCAGAAGTGTTTTTCTGTTTCTGCAATTGCTTCATCAATTATATCAATGGCTTTTCCTGCAAGCTCCCCGGTTATTGTCAGCGGAGGAGCAAGGCGCAAAATATTACCTGCAGGAATCCAGGCAAGGCCTTTTGCAAATGCTTTTTCATATACCATCTTCCCCGCTTCATTGAAAGCCTCATTTGTTCCCCTGCCCTTTACAAGGTCTATTGCGAGCAGCAATCCCCTGCCCCGTACATCACCGACAATGGGGTGGCTTTCTTTTAATGCATTTAATCTTTTTATCATGTAATCCCCGACTAAATTTACATTGTCAAGTATCTTTTCTTCTTCAATTACTTCAAGAGTTGCAAGGCCTGCAGCACATGCCATTGGATTTCCGCCATAGGTGGTTGATGCGGATGCATTTTCAAGGGCCCAGCAGTATTCATCCTTTACTGCAAATGCGCTTACCGGAAAACCGCCGCCAACGCCTTTACCGATTGTTATGACATCAGGCACAAGTCCATAATGCTCAGAGCAGAACATCTTGCCTGTGCGTCCCATCCCGGTAAGGATCTCATCTATTACAAGAAGCATTTCCCTTTTTTTGCAGGCTTCCGCAATCCTTTGATATACATCATCAGGATAGACAACTGTACCACTGTAACCCTGTATCAGTTCCATGATAACTGCTGCCTGCATCCCTGTTCCTTCATTGTCTATAGTGCCTTCAAGGATATCCATGCATATAAGGTTGCAGGATGGATATTTAAGCTTGAAAGGGCACCTGAAGCAATTAGGGGTTGGTGAAAGATGGCACCCTGCGGCACGCGGGCCGAATGCTTCGTTTCCAAGTGATGAAAGGCTCATGGAGCCCATTGTCTTTCCATGCCAGTCACCCCAGAAGGAAAACATCTCATATTTTCCGCCCTTTATC
>CAYGYY010000165.1:0-1343 GCA_964354265.1 uncultured Actinomycetota bacterium | reverse complement strand
TTATCACACGGACCGCCCGCAGCGCCGCCTCAACAGCTTCAGAGCCGCCGCAGTATAGCTGGATGCCGCTGATGTTTCCTGGAAGAAGTGAGGCAAGCTTTTCCAAAAAAAGGGTTTTTATGGGAGTAGTAAAATCATGGCAGTTCATTAACTTGTCTGCATATATTTTTATTTTTTCTGCAACTTTTGGATGGCAGTGCCCTGTGCTGTTACAATAGATCCCGGCTGAAAAATCTATATAAGTATTGCCGTCCACATCAGTCATTATACTTCCCTCGCCGCTTTCCCAGACGACCGGGAATTGCTTTACCTGGCTTGAATACCCCCTCATATGTTTGGCTGCGCGCTGGTGCCAGCTTCTGGATTTAGGTCCGGGCGGGGTCACTATTATATTTGGAATATTTTCTTTTTTATTATCTTTTTTATTATCTCTAAATTTATCCTGCGCTGCCATTTACTATCTCCTTGTTTTGGTTCCTGCCTTATTTATTATTTTCCATTATTAAAATATTTATCAATTAAATGTTATAACTTCAGTATCTTCCGTATTCGTGGATGGCATTTATCATCGCAGCAAAGTTCTCAAACGGGATGTAATTGACGATTGAGTGTGAGGAACTGCATATGTATCCGTAGCCCGGTTTTAAGACATCCATGTGTTCCTTGATATCTTTGCGCACATCCTCGGGCGTTCCCTTGGTAAGCGGAAACTCTATATCAATATTGCCCCAAAGCGCTATATCTTTGCCAAACTTTCTCTTATAATCCCTGTAGTCCACACAATAGGGATCCATTGGGTTAAGGGCATCAATTCCGTATTCGATAAGCCATGGGACAATGTCGTCTATCTTGCCGTCGCTGTGGCACATAACTGCAATGTCTGCTTCTTTTACCGGGTCCATGATTTTTTTATAACGGCTAAACCACAGCTCCTTCAAGAGCTTTGGGGGCAAAAAAAGCCCACTCTTAAAACCGAAATCATCTGCCGTGTAGCACCAGTCTATCTTTTCAGTTACCAGTGCTTTTGAGAATCTGACCCAGTAATCAGTGCTTACATCAAACATGTGCTCTATGAATCCGTAATCTTCATATACGTCCATCATGAAATCATTCAGATCCATAAGAAATTCATTTATGGTCATTACAAAAGTAGCATATACTATTCCCACTCCGATTTTAGTGCCCCTGACTGCTTCTTTATACTCACGGACAAATTTCATCTTTTTTTCTATGTCCTCATCAGCAGGCATGACCAGCTTTTTGAAGTCACGTAGTGTCTTTACCGGTTTGCCGCTTACTGGAACCTGCTTTCCATCCGCATCCAGCATTTTAAATGGAGTCCA
>CAYGYY010000164.1:0-2870 GCA_964354265.1 uncultured Actinomycetota bacterium | reverse complement strand
TAAAGTGATATGATGATACTAGATTATTCTAAAAAAACCGGATTTTAATGTCAAGCAATGTAACCAGGAAAAAGTAAAATAGTTGCTTATACAGCAGGATTAAAGTCAGTTTTAATAATTTATAAATGACAAAAAAAATAATTGACAAACTTTTTTTTATAAGGTATCTTAGCTTTCAAGTTGTATGATAATCACAATTAGTTATATGATATCATTATAACATCATATAACTTTGTTCCTTATACTTAAAATATTAGAATAAGATATTTCTCTACTAAGCAATCGAAGAATTATATTTTTTTATTAGGTTTCAATAATTATTAGATTTCAATAAATGGTATGCGCTGTTTCTAAATTTATTCATTCAAATGTCCAGCAATTTTAATGCTATATTTCAATAAATAAATTACTAATAAATTTTTCCCTAAGAGGTGAAATGAAAAATAATAAAGAACTGCTTAAAGTAGAAAATGTAACCAAGCACTTTGGCGGCATTCATGCTTTAGATGATGTAAGCATGACTGTAATGGCAGACAGCATCCACGGTATTATTGGTCCCAATGGTTCTGGTAAAACTACTCTATTTAACGTGATAACCGGAATTTATCCTGTGACTAAAGGAAAAATATACTATGATTCAAAAGATATCACAGGCATGAGACCTGATCTTATTACAGATTTGGGTATCAGCCGGACTTTTCAGAGAGGTATAGTAGTTCCAAAAATGACTACAACCGAAAACGTCATGGCCGGCTCCTATAACAATACAAATACTGAACTGCTCCGTACCCTATTTCGCATACCTTTTACTTCCTCGGCACAGGAAAAGAAGACCAGGAAGATATCCCTGGAGCTACTGGAGCTTATGGACTTAAAAGGCTTAAGCGGAAGAATGGGCGAAGAACTTGTTTGGGTAGAAATCCAGCTTACCCAGATAGCCCGGGCTCTTGCATCTAAGCCCAGTCTATTATTACTGGATGAACCAACAGGTGGTATGGGAATAGAAGAGTCCCAGAAGGTGGAGAATATAATCAAGTATATTAGAGATGATTTGGGGATTACAATTGTTGTAGTGGCCCATGACGTAAGATTAGTTACAAAAATATCAGACACGATTACAGTTCTAAGTTTTGGTGAGAAAATCAGGGAAGGAAATCCCGTGCAAATACAGAATGATCCATACGTATTGGAGGTTTATCTTGGAAAAGACTGAAAATATATTAAAAATCAATAATGTATCTGTGGATTATGGATTTTTAAGAGCGGTCAACAACGCTAGTCTTGATGTAAATACTGGTGAGATAGTAGTCCTTTTAGGAGCTAATGGTTCCGGCAAATCATCCTTGTTAAAAGCTATTCTTGGCTTGAACAAAGCATCAAACGGTACGGTGCAATTTTTGGGCAAAGACATCACACATGTTCCAACTGATAAAATAGTCGCCTCAGGAATATGTCTTGTGCCGGAAGGCCGTGGCATCTTACCCTTAATGACTGTGATGGAAAACCTGGAATTGGGAGCTTATTATCTTAAAAATGATTTCAAAAAATATTTAGAAGATGTCTATCAGTTATTCCCAATATTAAGGGAACGGGGCAAGCAAATGGCAGGAAGCTTGAGTGGTGGAGAACAACAAATGTTATCTATTGGAAGAGGAATGATGTCAGCGCCCAAACTGATGATGCTGGATGAACCCTCGCTGGGACTGTCGCCAGTGTTGGTAAATGATATTTTCCAGGTCATCAATCATTTAAGGGAAGCGGGACATACTATCTTACTGGCAGAACAAAATGCGAGGAAAGCGTTGCAAATAGCTGATCGCGGGTACCTTTTTGAAAAGGGAGATATTGTTTTAAGTGGATTAGTAAAAGAAATAATAGATGATCCCAAAATAAAAGATGCTTATTTAGGTGGCGGATAATCTTAACATATTAAGTTAGCTCTAAATATTTTTATATTGTTCAAAAAACTTTCTAAGAGGGGAATAGCAGTATGGAAAATGTTACTTTACAAGTTATCCTTGCGCAATTAATAAACGGCATAGCTATAGGCAGCATATATGGTTTATTAACGACTGGTTTGAACCTGTTACTGGTGGTTTGTGGAGTCTGGCACTATGCCTACCCATATGTCGTAGTATTTTCAATGTATCTGGCATGGCTTGTACATCGAAATACTGGTAATATTGCCCTCACCCTGGTTACTGCCTTTGTTGCAGGTATAGCTATCAGTCTAATTACTGAACCTTTATTTCGCCCATTGTCCAAAAAGTCTGAAGGCGCTCCTATTGGAACATTTATATTGTCAACAGGTATTCTGGTAATACTCGCAGATTTAATGAATAATGTTTTTATAAGACTGGGTTTTACCGCTGGTTCTGTTGTGGGTTTCCCTCAAATTGCAGGTAATTCTTTAATACAGTTTGGTTTATCTTCATTAACGTATGGACAAGCAATTATGGTAATTGGCACTGTCATTTCTGTTGCCCTGTTATTTTATTTGCTTTACCGGACCAAGCTGGGCAAATCATTCAGGGCAGTTTCTCAGGATAGAGTTGCCGCTCAGCTCTTGGGTATACCAACCTTAAAAACAAGGCTTAATGCTTTTACAGTAGCCGGTGTTCTGGGAGGTATGTCGTCAGTATTTTTAATTATAGCATTAGCTCAGGCCTCTGCTACAATCAGCGATTATTTAGCAATAAAAGTGTTTGCTATCGCTTTATTTGCAGGAGTGGGCAATTTACCGGGCGGTTTAATCTGCGGGTTATTTTTTGGGGTATTTGAAAGTTTCCTGGTTAGTTTTCTGCCCGGGGAAAGTGGTGCAGTATGGGGCAATGCCATAGCGTTTATTTTGATACTGGCTACAGTATTAT
>CAYGYY010000163.1:0-2877 GCA_964354265.1 uncultured Actinomycetota bacterium | reverse complement strand
TAAAGAAAAATGATTTTTTGCAGGTAACTCTGCAGATAGTTTTATCGGGGATTTATGGGATTTTAAAAGATTTGTAACAAGAATTTTTACTGTTATTTTGAAAGATTTAAAATATGTAAAAAGTTAAACTTTTTGAATTTCATCTGGTAGAATTAATAGATATAAATAGATTAATGGTATTTGAACAGCAATAATTCATTTTAAAAATTCGCACAAGACAAATAAGAAAGGGATAATCATGGCAAAGGCATCAAAGAATTACCTTATATATGATTTTGGCGCAAGCAACGGCAGGGCATCAGTTGCAAGTTATGACGGTGCAAAGTTTGATTTTGAGGTGATCCACAGGTTTGACAATGTACCGGTTTATGTAGGGGACACCCTTTACTGGGATTTTTTAAAACTTTTTTCTGAGCTCAAAACAGGGCTTTTAATTGCATCAAAAAAACATAGCCAAATAGATTCCCTTGGCATAGACACCTGGGGAGTGGATTTTGGCCTTGTTGATAAAAATGGTGCCCTCATTTCAAACCCAATACATTACAGGGATAAGCACAGAAACAGTATGCCCGATGAAGTTTATAAGATTATGAAGGGCAGGGAACTATTTGACATTACGGGATGTGCACTTGCATCCTATTACAGCCTTTTTAACCTTTATTCACTTAAAGTCAAGGATTCTACGGAATATGCTTTTGCTGACAAGTTTTTGATGATGCCCGATCTTTTTAATTATTTCCTTACCGGAGTTGCAGTAAATGAGTATACCGAGGCCCACACAAGCCTTATGGTCAATCCTTTTAGTATACAGTGGGAAAAAAAGATACTGGACAGGCTCTCTTTGCGAAATGATATTTTCTGCAATATTGTACAGCCGGGCACAAAGGTGGGGGACCTTCAGCATAATGTCTGCAGTGAACTGGAAATAAATCCGATAGCTGTGATTGCCCCAGGGTCACACGATACCCCTTCAGCTATAGCAGGGATACCTATTATTGATAAAAGCAAGAACCCCTTATTAATAAGCATTGGTACTTGGGGTATAACAGGTATTGAGATGGATAAGCCACTTATAAATGACCAGGTATTTGAGACAGGTTATGCAAATGAGGCAGGAGTGGAAGGCAAGATCCTGCTTTTCAAGAACTTTGCCGGAATGTGGCTGATACAGAAATGCAGAGATAGATGGCTCAAGGAATACTCAAAGGATATCTCATGGGATGATATAATGTATCTGGCAAAAGACACTCCTTCAAAGAAGTCGTTTATCAATGTAGACGCGAATGATTTCATTGTTGAACTTAATGATATGCCCGGGGCTATAAGGAGGTTTTGCAAGAATACCGGGCAGTCTGTGCCTGAAGGTATAGGGGAGATAGCAAGGGTTATTTATGAAAGCATTACATTAAAGGTAAAGCATGGTTTTGAGTTACTGGAAGGTATAACAGGCAGGAAGTTTGACAGTATAAACATGGTTGGCGGCGGTACCAAGGATGTGCTGTTCTGCCAGTGGGTTGCAGACGCTACGGGGCTGCCCGTGCATGCCGGGCCCACTGAGACTGCTTCAGTAGGGAACCTGCTGATGCAGCTTAAAGCTGCCGGTGAGATTGGCAGCCTTGATGAGGGAAGGCAAATAGCGCACAGGTCAGCTATTATAAAGGAATATATGCCTGGGGACAGGGAGTACTGGGAAGCGATAAAGAGTATTTTTAAAAAGTTAGTTTGATATAAAAATATTTTATTATTCAATAATTAATTTACCTTAGAAAAATAAAGCTATTTTCATTTATTCTTATTATTAAAAGCAGTTGGACCGAAAGTAAAAATAAAAATAAAATAAATAATAAAAATTTTAAGTAATTATTCATATTCTTAGGGTTTTTATTTAAAATATTTTTAATTCTATTATTTAAAATTATATAATTTATTTGTTGTAAGAAGTTGTAATTTGATACTGGATTAAGTAGGATAGGTTTTTTTGATTTATTATTTAAGTTGTTAATTTTAAATATTAGATTAATAGTATGTCTTGCTATTTCTTTAGGTAATAGATGAGTATTATTTAAAATTATTTTATCACATCCTTTTTCCTGTTCAATCTTAATTAAAATATAAGCAATATAGGCAAAAGGATTAAAAAATAACAAATCCCTGAGTATTAATGATATCCAACTGATTAAGTTATCCTTTCTTTTTATATGGGCTAGCTCGTGTTGTAATAGTATTTCTTTTTCACCTTGTATTAATTCATCTATCAGTTTTGGAGACAATACTATTATGCTTTTTTTAATACCAATTACAAAAGGTGAAAAAAAATGCCTATGAGTTAAATTAACTTGAGGTGAAGCAATTTTTATCTTCTCAATAAAGACATTGATTATATTAAAAATGTCTGGTATATCATATTGATTTACTTCTTCCTCATAAGAAAGCTTTTTGTAGAATAAATATAAATTTAACCATCTAGTAAGTAATACCAAGACAATACTTGAAATTATAATAATAAGCACTAGTAAATCAAGATTAGATTTATTTAAAGGACTGTTTTGTGTTAAATCAATTCTATTAAAAATCGTATTAGGACTTACGAATCTAAATCCCATTACGCCAAGTCTTTCTTGAAAATAATATTTATTATGGTTTATATCTTCAATTATTACAAAGAAAGGTTTGATGAGTGGTAGAAATAAGAATAAAATTCTAATAGTTGTATCTTTTATTCTAAAAGAATAAATAATTAATAGAGCAAATACTAAAGAAATAAAGCTATCATAAATAATTACTATAAGGTAATCTTTTAAAAAGCTTAATATAGTCATAACAAAATACTCTATTTTATCTTATCCAGTAATTTTTCTATGGTTTTATTGTCAATAT
>CAYGYY010000162.1:0-2917 GCA_964354265.1 uncultured Actinomycetota bacterium | reverse complement strand
CGCTATAATATTATCCAGACTATAATGAGAAGAAAACATTGCTGCTTCCCAAATTTGGCCTTCATTTAATTCTCCATCCCCGAGTAAAACAAATACATTTGCCTCGTTTCCATCCATCTTTAATGCTTTAGCAATACCGTTTGCTATTGAAAGGCCCTGCCCCAAAGATCCCGTATTGGCCTCTATACCCGGAAGCTTACACATATCGGGATGCCCCTGGAGTCTGGAATTAAGATTTTTTAATGTTTTTAATTCACCTTTAGGGAAATAACCACTCTCAGCTAAAGCTGCGTATTGTGTTAATACAGAGTGCCCTTTACTCAAAATAAATCGGTCACGCGATTTATTTTTTATATCATTAGGAAAATGCTTCATTTTATGAAAATAAAGCACACTTATTATCTCTGCACATGAAAATGACCCTCCAAAATGACCTCTACGGCCTGGACCAACCATTTCCAATACATATTTTCTTAACTTGTTGGCTTTTATGTAAAGTTGGTTTAATTTAGTATTCATTTTTATATTTTTTTAACTTCAATGTTTGCTAATTTTTCATAAAACTGAATTATTGCACTATGATCATTTTTTGCTTTACCATCTACTTTTAATGCCTGCATAATCTCAAAAACCTGGGCAGATAATGGCAACGGTGCTCCTACTTCATGTGCAGTATTTAAGGCATTGGCCAAATCTTTCATATGAAGTTCAAGCCTAAATCCAGGATTAAAGTTTCTTTTTAATATCATGGAAACTTTTGCGTCTAGCACAGTGCTGCCTGCAAGCCCACCTCTTATTGCATTATAGACCTTCTCAGGATCCACCCCTGTTTTTGTTGCAAATACCATTGCTTCAGACATTGCTGCAATGTTTAAGGCCACTATTATCTGGTTAGCAAGCTTTGTAACATTTCCACTTCCAATACTCCCTACAAGAACAACGGACGAGCCCATCACCCTTAATATATGCTCCACTTTATAAAAAGCCTGACTTGGGCCACCCACCATAATAGATAGCGTTGCATCTATTGCCTTAGGTTCTCCACCGCTAACAGGTGCATCAAGCATAACTGCTCCTTTTTTTAATATTTTTTCTGATAATCTTTTTGTTATTAGGGGATCAATCGAGCTCATGTCTATATATATAGCACCTGGCTTTATACCTTCAATGATACCATCATCACAAACTAAAACATCTTCAACTTCAGGTGAGTTGGGCAACATTGTAATTATAATATCGCTTTTGCTAGCCATATCTTTGGGAGAAATTCCTCTTTCTGCTCCTTCTTTAACAACATCCTTTATTGCCTCAGGAATAATATCGTATACTATGAGAGAATATCCTGACTTAATAAGATTTTTTGCCATGGGTTTACCCATAATACCAAGTCCAATAAACCCTATTTTTTCTTTCATGCCTTCCTCCTAGAAAAAAGCCTTATTCCATACTTATAATAAATCTTTTGATATAATTTTTATTAAACATAAATACACCTAGTTCACGCAGAGATTAAATACATTATCTCAACTTGAGAGCAATTTATATCAAAAATAATATATTAGTTGTTATCTGATTAAAATATATACCCATATTTTTTAAACAAATTAAAGGCCCAGAATTTTTCTTACCTTTTCAACACCCAACCTTGGACTTGTAAGAACTGGAACTTTTGTGTTTTCAAGGTATGGGGCAAGAGTTATCATACTTCCCTGAGCAAGAACAACAACATCATTTTCTGAAACCGCCTTATCGATAAGCTCCAAGACAATTTTATTGTGCTTTTCAACATTTTTTTCCTTCATTAGAATATCAAGTGCGCAATCAGCAAGATATTCTTTTACTCTAACGGTCTTGTCAACTTTTTTTGCTGCACTATTTAGTGCCGATCTTGTGGGTTCTAATGTTGCAGCTGCTGTTGCAACAACTCCGATATTTGAACTAATAGAAACTGCTTTTTCAGACATTCCATCATCTACCATTACCAGAGGTATTTTAACCATTCTTCTAGCACAATCAATTGCAATTCGAGTTGATGAACACTGGCTAAATATAAGGTCTGCTCCTGAGGCTTCTGCAAATATTATATAGTTACAGATTCTCTGGATTATTGATTCTGTTATACCGCGATTTTTATTTAGTGTTTCAAGTAAGTCTTCGTCTACAATATTTGATATTTCTGCTTCCGGAATAATCTCAGAAAAAAGCTTGTTAAAGACATCAAAAGAAACCATGCTTGTCTGAAGGATTACTATCTTTTTTTTCATAAAAATTTACCCCTTTAAAATACCTCAACATAGTTTTTGTATTATATTCGGCTTAAATCGAATTATATTAACTTAATAAAAGACAACCTATTGCCTATATTTAAAAGAATCAATAAGTTTCTTATCTGCAGTTGCAATTTTTAATATTTTATCCAGTTCTCTTTTTAATTTATCATCTATTTGATAATCATGCATTTTTAATATTTCTTTAACTTTATTGTTTGCTTTGTTTTGTAGCGTCATACTGCCGTTCTTTTGCCATTGTCTTAAAGAATCGTGTGTAAATAATTGAGGATCCCATAGTAAATCTTTATATTGCCTTAATGTGCTATCTTTTGTCAGAAATGTCTGGTTTGGACCAGTTTCCATTATTTCTGTTAATATCTCGTCCATGTTTAAGAAATCCTCACTTTTAACTACTTTTGAGCAAAAATCTACTATTTCTTGGTCTATTATCAGCTGCTCTGCACTGTATATTTGGTCAACTGACAAAAGACCAGCATTTGTAAATCCTTTTATTCCAAGAAGCATCGCCATTAAAGTATGTAAACCTTTTTCAAGACTTGCCTGCCCATCGGGTTCCTTTGAGGTTGTAAGAAGTGATTTTGCTACTGTTGGAAAGATTTCAAAATTTTCAACAGGTACCGAATCTG
>CAYGYY010000161.1:0-2924 GCA_964354265.1 uncultured Actinomycetota bacterium | reverse complement strand
AAAAAAACAGCCCATATGCTTTACACTTGAATTTAAAAAACAATTATATGATAAAAATCCAACTTGTAATATTTGTAATCAGCACATTCACCATATAGACGATTCTGCAGTAGATCATGTCGAGCAATATTGGATTGGTGGTAAAACGATAGAAGACAATGCTAGGCTTATGTTTTTTGCAAATTAAAATTCCTCACTTTTGCAAAAATTTTTCCCCAGGCACCAGTGGGGAATTTTTATTCGCCATTTAAGCGAATCGGCCTGTTATTTTGCATTAATTTATCATCACATAGTTTCACCTCCAATCAAGAATTTAACATTACCTAAACCAATGTTGATTCCTTTATCCTGTTACTTGGTCCAGGGAAAAGCAGCAGGTGGCAATGATGAAGTACCCTGTCAATTATTGCCCCTGTCATCTGCTCATCATAGAATACATTTACCCATCTTGAAAACTCTATGTTTGTATTAATGACCAGTGATTTTTTCTCATAGCATTCAGAAACAACCTCAAATAGAATCTGAGACCCTATCCTGTCTAAGGGAACGTATCCCCACTCGTCACAGATAAGTAGCTCTACTTTTGATAACTGGCCCAAAAACCTTGACAGTTCTCCGCCTTTTTTAGCCTCAGCAAGCCTGTTAACTAAAGCAGATGTCCTGAAAAACTTAGTGTTTAGGCCCTTTTTGCAGGCTTCAAGCCCCAATGCAATTGAGAGGTGTGTTTTGCCTGAGCCCACGTTTCCGTACATAACTATATTTGTAGCAGTTTCTAAAAACTTAAGGTTTTTTAAATAATCAGGGCCAATCCCCTCAGGCAGTGTTACCTCATCAAATCTAAATGCCTCAAAGGCCTTAGGTGTGTAAAATCCTGCAGTTTTTATCAGTCTGTCACTCTTTGCATTTTCCCTTCTTAAAAATTCCTGACTGAGCAGTTTAAGTAAAAACTCCTGGTGGGACTCAGCCTTGATACTTTCTGAAATTTGCACAATATGGCTTGATAATCTCAGTCTTTTAAGATAGGAAAGTATTTCATCTTCAAACATTACCTCTCACCTGCCTTTGAAAGGCGGCTGTCATAAAGGGAGAGCTGGGGCACATATTTTTCAAGCTTTGGAACAAAAGGCGACAGTTTTACCGGTTTAGGATCTGCTATTTTTAAATTAAGCCAGCTGTGAAGGTTTGTAAGGCTGTCTATATCAGTTACTTGGTACTGCAAGGCCTCGTGTATGGTATCCACTGCTTTTTCAAAGCCGCTCTGCTCTGAAAACTTTGCAATTGCTGATAGTATCTTACCTTTCTGGCTTTTGCTGCACCTACCCAGATAGTCTTTTAAAGGATCAGGAAGCATTTTGTATACTGCCGTATATTTTAATGCTCCTGGAAAGCGTGCAAGCTGTGTAAGATATGGCAGCCAGTTCATTGAGCTCTGTTTTGCAGCTCCGTACAGCCTCTCGTGAGAAGTTATTTCCCTCAAGGATTCATCAAGTGGTGCTACACTGTTTGCAGTAATCTTTACCATAACATAACAGTCTACATATTTAGGAGAGGCCGAATATTCATGCAGGCCGCCCTCAAGATAAAATTTACCATATCCGTTAGTCTTTACCCTTTCATATCTTGAGGCATCAAAGGGGCTTGCAGGCAGCCTTAAGAGAGAATTTCTGTCTTTTTCAAATAAGTCATTATGGGTAGCTTGTATTCTGTAATGCTCTCTGTCTCCATCTTCTTCACACAGGGCAAGTAGCTCGCTATTAAATTGTGAAATACTTTCAAACCTGGGAATAGGAACCAGCATGTTTCTTCTGTGGTATCCGACTTTGGCCTCCACATTGCCCTTTTCATGACCGGCACCAATATTGCAGAACACTGCTTCAAAACCAAAGTGGGCCTTAAACTGCAAAAACCTATCTGTTAGGGTTCTGGCACCCTCTTTTAGCACTTTAGCAACAGCACTTGATGCATTATCAAACCATATACATGCCGGTACTCCGCCAATGTGGGAAAAAATAGATATAAGTCCTTCAAACAGACACTGGCTATTTTCTCCCTTAAATACCTGCAGGTATCCTTTATTGCTTGAGGGAAAGGATAAGTTTATGTATTTTCCGTCATAAAGTTTTCCCCTTTGGTAAAACTGGCAGTCTCCAAAGTCTGCCTGGGCTTCACCCGGGACATGCTCCAGGGGAAGGTATCCCCGAGTTTTTGAAAATATTTCTTGTTTCTTTAAAGATACGTAATTTGCAACTGTTCTGTAGGAACAATTAAAATTTTTGCCGTATTTTTTTGCCAGTCTATCAAATACTCTTGTTGCTGTGTGGCGCTGCTTTCTTTTGGCTTTTTTATCTTCGGCAAGCCATGTGTCAATATCAGATTTGAAGGCTTGCAGTTTTTTAAAAGTAGATTTTTTAACTGCAGGGGTGACTTGGCTGTTAAAGTCATCCTTTTTTAAATAACCTCTTATTGTCTTCCTGTCAAAACCTGTGTCTTTAGATATTGCACTAATAGTCTTTCCTTCCTCAAAATACCGTTTTCTTATATCATGTACTTGGGTCATTGTTAGCATCCTTTTGTATTCCTCCTTGCATTTGATGTGGTTATCAATACAAGGATATAATATTATTTGGTGCCTGCAATGGCCTACTTTGCAATACTGGGGAATTTAGCTTTGCAATACTGGGGAATTCCTTTTGCAATATTGTCCTATTTGATTATGCAATAAATAGCTAGGCTTACTCATAGATTTTGTAATTGGTCCAGGGATAGAAAAGAAAAAAGTCTTTTTTAAGATGCAAATTTATCATTATTAAAAATATCATAAATTACTAAAAATATACGAGGTGATATAAATGTTATGGGCAATCGATGGAAGTAAATTAAAACTAATAGAAGATATCACTCATTACGACCATTATTCCAGAATT
>CAYGYY010000160.1:1211-2928 GCA_964354265.1 uncultured Actinomycetota bacterium | reverse complement strand
CATCAGCCTTCCAAGTTGAGGGTCGCGGGTTCGAATCCCGTTTCCCGCTCCATTTAAATAAATTGTATTAGTAATCAGTTATAAGCGAAAGGATGACTGGTGAAAGATTTTGAATTATGTATACCTACAAAAATAGTATTCGGTAAAAACCGCATAACAGAGATTACCGGATATGCAAAAGAATATGGGAAAACCCTTTTACTGGTTTATGGAATGGGCAGTATAAAGAAATCAGGAGTCTATGATAAAGTAGTAGGAGCATTAAGAAAAGAGGGATTTAAGATAATTGAACATCCTGGAGTCAAATCCAATCCTGTATTGACTCATGTCAAAAAAGGAATAAATCTTGCAAAAAAAGAAAAAGTGGATGTTATCCTTGCTGTTGGCGGCGGAAGCGTTGTTGATGAATCAAAAGCTATTGCAGCAGGGGCTTGTTATGAAGGAGATGTATGGGATTTCTTTGAAGATAAAGCCAAGATCAAGAATGCGCTTCCATTGATTACCGTACTTACTATTTCTGCGACAGCATCAGAAATGAATAATGTGTCAGTTGTTACAAATGAAGAAAAAAAGCAAAAGTATGGTTTTGGGGATGATCATTTTTATCCCAAAGTATCTATCCTTGATCCCACTGTCACTTATACAATACCTGCGAATTATTCTGCCTATTCGGGTGTTGATGTAATAATACATGCAATTGAGGGTTATTTTACCCATGAGGATAAGTGGCTTCCCATTCAGGACAGATATGTGGAAGGAATTGTCAAGACTGTAATAGAGTGCACAGACAAAATCCTTAAGGACCCGCAAGATTATGAGAGCAGAGCAACTTTCATGTGGGCAGCAACACTTGCTTTTAATGGGATTTCTACTGCTGGAGTAGATGGCGCTTCTGTTCCCAATCATATGTTTGCCCATATACTTGGCGCGCATTATGATATTGCGCATGGTGCAGCTCTTTCAATAATCGTACCGGCATGGATGAAATATTCATATAAAGAAAATCTACCCCAATTTGTGCGGTTTTCAGAAAATGTTTTTGGTATAAAAAAGGGCAATGATGAGGAAGCATCTCTTGCAGGAATAAATGCTTTAAAGAACTGGTTTAAAAAAATCGGTGCCCCGATTTCTTTTCATGATGCAAATCTGCCTACCGACGAGCTGGACAAACTAGCCGACAGCGTCATAGAGCTTTCCGAGCTATGGGATATAAAAGGTTATACGAAGGAAATAATTTTGGATATTTTAAAATTGTGTTTGTGATTGCCATAAGCCTCTAAAAGTTCCCGGAAAACCATAAAATTTTTAAATCATCTCTTAATAAATGGGATATGTTTAAATAAAAATCTTTTGTAATCTATATTATTTAATTGATTCAATATATTGCTATATTGCTTTAATATTTTCTTAATTCTGCTAATATTATGCTGTAAATTTGACGATATTTTTTAAAACTATTTTTTTAGTAGATAAATAATAGTTGTTCATAAGAAGGCATGTTAAAACCATATATTTTTGAATTATTTTAATTTATAAATATAATTATAATTATTAAGAAAATTTTTAATAAATAAATTGAATAATTGGACAAATTCTAAATTAATCGCTAAAGGAGGGGACCAATGAAAAAAGGAAAATATTATATATTCTTTGCTGTGCTTACCCTTGTAGCATTTTTTACCACAGCGGCACTATGTAATCAATGCGGTGTCACGCC
>CAYGYY010000160.1:0-1111 GCA_964354265.1 uncultured Actinomycetota bacterium | reverse complement strand
AGGAAGAAGAAACTACCGAAGAGGAAGAAGAAACTACCACAACCACACAAGCTGAAGCTCCCACAATTGAGATTAGCATTTATGAAGGTCCCACATATTCAGGTGCAGATGATAAATGTTTCTACAGAGTGGAAGCCAAAGTGACAGGAAAACCAACCCCTACAGTCACATGGAGCAAAGATGACAGCAACGGGAGCTGGGGCAGCAAAAAAGTCCAGATAAATCTTACAAGGAGTGAGCCAAGCTATACCCTTACTGCAAAGGCTAAAAATTCTGCAGGTGAAGCAACAGATTCTATTTCACTTGATTGGGGATGCGGGCCTCTTGTTGTTGAAGAAACTGATGACTTCCACCCGAGTGCTATAGGAAGCGTATCCGCTGGCGGGACAGTAAATACTGTAGAAATGTTTATCGGGGATAATTTTGCTGATCAGGACGTCCGCGGGTTTTTTGCATTTGATGTAGATAGCCTGGATGGTAAAGAAATAATTTCTGCAGAAATAGAGCTAGATGATCCGGATATACCTGAAGATTGTGATTTTAAGGGCGACATAACAATATGGTACGTGGACTACCTGCCGGGTGGTCTGACAGCCGCAGATTATTCGGATATTCCTTATGCAGATGCCGGATCTTTTGATTGGGATAAGGAGCCGATCAGGTTTTCAGGTGACTACCTGGAGAATGCAATAGGAGACAGGGCAGAAGATGGCCGGAAACTGCAGTTCGGAGTAGCTTACGAAGATTGGCATACGGGCGGAGTTCCCGGCATAATGGAAGGAAGATTATATAAACCAGGCGACATTACTCTGACTGTTACTTATAAAGATTAATAGAAGCTGCCCGGTTAAAACCCCTGCTTTATTTAACAGGGTTTAAAATATCCGGGCAGCTTACTCATAAGCTTTAAAAATGCTCTCAAACTCAGGATATTAAGTATTGCCTCAATAATATTTAACCTGGGTTAACAATATGCTGCATGAATTGCATGAATTCTTGACTTATTTATTAAATTTCATTAAAGTATTTATTCGGCTTTTTAAGGCTTGATTTTTTGCGCTTGTAGCTCAGTTGGATAGAGCGACGGACTTCTAATCCGTAGGTCGAAGGT
>CAYGYY010000159.1:1018-2932 GCA_964354265.1 uncultured Actinomycetota bacterium | reverse complement strand
CGGGAATAAAGAAGATGTTTTTATTAAAAACCTTTCAAAGATCATTGCTGATGCAGTAAAAGACCAGGGGCTTGCATAATAAAACCTTGATTTTGAAGGCAATTTTATTTTTGCATAAGATTTCGGAAATCCTTTGGGTTTAACCTGGTATATTTATTAAAAACTCTATAAAAATAACTAAGGTTATCAAATCCGGCCTCAAAAGCTATATCTGTTATGGACTTACTGCTTTTTAGAAGCAGTTCCTTTGCTTTATCTATCTTGAAATGAAGTAGATATTCCTTAAATGTAAAACCCGTAACACTTTTAAAGAACCTGCAGAAATATACGGGGCTCATACATACGGTTTTTGAGGCTTCTTCAAGGCTGATATTCTTATTATAACTTTTTGTGACCAGCAGGAATACTTCTCTGATTCTTTCCATGTTTTTATATTTATGGTCATATACTATCCTGGTGCTTACCAGATGGTCATCGAAATAATATAAAAGCGACAACAATAGTTCCTGTAATATTGTCTTTGCAGACAGTTCATAATAATTTTTTTTATTTTGTAACTCTAAATAAATATCAGATATAAGTTTCAGTATTTTAATTTCCACATCTTTAGCAGGTATTATATGATTGAAATTTTCCGATCTATAATAGAAGATTTTTAAGAAATTCAGGTTTAACTCGTTATCTCCTGGTTTATATATTAACTCAGGCAAAAAATACAGCGAAACAAGACTTACTTTTTCTTTGGGATCTGATATAAGCCTGTGGAGGTCTACGTTATTCATAAGGAAGAGGTCGCCCTTTTTTACTGTGAATTCATTATTCCCGATAATAAGTTTACCTTTTCCTTTTAATAAATAACTTATTTCTAGATAATCGTGATAATTCTGGGCTACAGGATAATCAATGTAAAAATAAACCGGCCTTACATTCATCGGGATGTTTTTATCAAGCTCAAGAATGTATTTCCCTTCATCGTTATATTTAAAATCCCTAGTAGTCACCCAATCAAATTTCTTAAAATTTGATTGTATTCTTTTTTTTTGCTCAGTTATTTCGCTATCCATAAGAATCCAGGTATTTTTTTATTTTACACCTAATAGGATATTTATTTCCTGGAAAATATCAATAGATGGCCTGAATGGTTGGAGGAGAACCTCTATACCACTGCTCAAGCTTTATTTATGGATATTATATTTTTACTTATAAGTATCAAGAGAATAATGAGGCTAATGATATTTATTGACATCGAAAAACTTATTATGTATGTTTGAATTTTAAGAGGGAAAAAAATATTTATAAAGGGGTAAGCATTGGAGACACAAAACATAGGGATTGGTAGTGATCACGCCGGATTTAAGTATAAAGAAGAAATAAAGGATTTCCTTACAAAAGCAGGGCATACAGTAAAAGATTATGGTATATATGAAGAGGCGCCAGTAAAAGACTATAAATTTGTTGAAGACCTCTGTCTTGGAATCATTGGCGGTGAAATACAAAGGGGCATACTTATCTGCGGTACCGGGCTCGGGGTCAGTATAGCAGCAAATAAAGTCAGTGGTATCAGGGCGGCGCTTTGCAATGACCTCTATACTGCAAAAAAATCACGCGAACATAATGAGTCAAACATCCTTGCTTTTGGATCGCGGGTTGTCGGCATTGAAGTTGCAAAAGAGGTTGTAAAAGTTTGGCTTGAAACAGATTTTGAAGGTGGGCGCCACATTTCCAGGAATGACTTTATAACCTATCTTGAAAATAAATATTAAAAAAGAAGGATGCTTAAAGAAATTTAAACCAGTATTATTGTCGTAGCTTATTGATTTCATAATCCAATCAAAAAGGAAAGGAAACAATGGAAACAGACAAAAACATGTCTATTATGGTAATTGGCAGCGCAAATTTTGATATTAATCTGAT
>CAYGYY010000159.1:0-1008 GCA_964354265.1 uncultured Actinomycetota bacterium | reverse complement strand
TGATTTTTGGCTTTATTATCGTCTTAATCAATGGACTTTTTTTCTTTTTTTTGAATAAGCGCGAGAAACGCTTGGCATATTTTTTCCAAGGGACTGCTTTGCTTACTCAAATTTTGATATTAATCTGATGGTAAAAGATATACCTGCAGTCGGCGAGACAATACTTGCTGGCGATATGGAAACCGGTTTTGGCGGCAAGGGGGCAAACCAGGCATTTACTATAACAAAAATCGGCGGTAAAGTCGATTTCCTTACATGCATCGGCGACGATGTTTTCGGTAAACTCTATCTGGAAGAGTTCAGTAAAAACGGTTTTAACCTGGATTATATAAAGGTTATAAGTAATAAGTCCAATGGCATTGCGCTGATAAATATTGATGAAGAAGGCCGCAATACAATTGTTGTTTTTCCGGGCTCCAGCAGGTCGCTTACACCTGATATTATTAAGGATAATCTCGAATCGGTCTTATCACACGATATAATAATGACCCAGCTTGAGATCCCGGCTGAAACTGCCGAATTCATTGCAAGCATCAAAACAGGTAAGAATATTTTTATTTTAAACCCTTCACCAGTTGATAAAAATTATGATTATTCCCGCATATTAAAAGATGTGGATATTTTAATGCCAAATGAGGTTGAACTCTCACAGCTTGTCAATGCCAGCATAACCAGTATTGAAGATATCAGGAAGGCTTGCATGAAAATACTTTTAAAGGGTGTAAAAAATATAGTTGTCACACTTGGAAAGAAGGGTGTGTTTGTAAAGAATGCAGACACTGAAGAATATATTGATGCTCCTGATGTAAAAGTTATCGATACTTCGGGTGCAGGAGATGCATTTGCCGGCTCATTTATGTTCTATTACTCAAAGAAAAAGGATATTGTAAATGCTGCAAAGTTTGCAAATAAAGTAGCTACAATATCGGTTACCAGACAGGGAACTTATAAGTCTGTTCCAACCAGGCAGGAAATAGAACAGATGGCAGAATTCTTTAAAGATTAAGG
>CAYGYY010000158.1:0-2944 GCA_964354265.1 uncultured Actinomycetota bacterium | reverse complement strand
CAGCTCGCTTGCATTATATTCAGAGACGCATGTTACTAACTTTGAACTGCCAAGCCCCTCTGCTGCGAAGCTATGAAGAAATTCTGATTTTCTTACACTGAAATTAAGAGCGCTCCCGTGTACTGTCACTATATAAGGTATTTTTTTATCAAGGAATGCCCTCCTGGCTATATAAGGCTGCATTATGGTGTGGTTTGCATGTATTATATCAGGCGGGAAAGCTTTTATAATAGTCATAAGCGCTTTTATATTTCTATCTGTATAATCAAGGATTTTTTCTTTTTCGGCTTCCTGGAAAGTAAGGACTTCCGAAAAATCATCGTATCTGTCATATACATAGACAAGAAGTTTTCCGTTTAGGTCCGGGATAAAGACCCTGCAGTGTCCCTTAAAACCAGTCTCTTTTTTGGCTTTTAATATCAAAGAATCATTATTTTTGTCTAAAAAAAATAATTCATTAACAAAATCTATTGCATCAGCATTTCTTTCCTGGCACATTATGGATAAGTCGTGCCCTCTTGAAACCAGTTCATTTGCAATATTTCTAACATATATATTGCTGCCTGTACCGTCAAGCTTATACCCATGAATTATACAGATTTTCATTATTCTTTTTCTCCTGCTTACTTTACCAGGTTTAAATTTTCTTTATTTATTAATAGATATTATAGTGCTTTATTATATATCGACTATAGAGATTTATCAGGCACCAAAATATTTGCTGAATTACCAGTTGATAAGGGCAGTAGAAGCAATAAGTTCAATAATAGGTATTTATTATTCGAACTGAATATTTTTATGCAACAGCAAAGAAAATTAACAACAAACCCTATAGTTTTTTGTTATTGCAGGTAAATGGAATAGTCAAAAAAGAAGAAATAAATCTAAACTACTTAACGAAAAAGAGTATAATATATTGTTTATAAATAAGATTACTGAAACGATTTATTTTTATAAATATTAAAAATAATTGATTTAAACAGGCAGCAGGAAAAATGCAATACTACGAACTTGATAAGGAAGCTCTTTTTAAGGAGCTTAATGTTACAGACAATGGCCTGTCTGAAGAAGAAGCAAAAAAAAGGTCTGAAACTTTCGGGCCAAACATGATAAAAGGCACAAAGAAAAGGCCCCTTTTCTTAAGATTCATTGATAATTTCATTCACTTACTGGCAATCATTCTATGGATTGCTGCAGCCCTATGCTTTATTCCTCGCGTGGATATGCCAGAGTTGGGATATGCAATAATCCTTGTGATAATAATAAATGCAGTTTTCAGTTTTATGCAGGAATTCAAGGCAGAAAAAGCCCTTGAGGCATTAAAGAAAATGCTTCCATCTTACTCAAGAGTAATCAGAGATGGAGAAGTCAGGGATATATTGGCTATTGAACTGGTACCAGGTGACATCATTGTCTTAAATGAGGGCGACAATATATCAGCAGATGCGCGCTTGATAGAATCATTCAATATCCGGACCAATAATTCTGTTCTCACTGGTGAATCGGACCCACAGAGGAAAAGTACAGTTCCAATTACTGGAGGAGAAGTCGATCCCTTAAGGCTTACCAATGTTGTTTATGCGGGGACAAGCGTTTCCTCGGGAAGTGGAAAGGCAATAGTATATGCTACCGGAATGAATTCTGAGTTTGGTAAGATTGCCAATATGACACAGGGTGTTAAAGAGCAGTTAAGTCCGCTTCAAATGGAAATAAACAAGGCAAGCCAGTTGCTTGTATATATTGCAATCGGGGTAGGACTTTTAATATTCATACTTTCACTTACTGTAGTTAAGTTGGGATTTCTTATTTCTTTTGTTTTTGCTATTGGCATTATCGTGGCATTTGTCCCAGAAGGATTGCTTCCTACGGTCACTCTTGCACTTGCAATGGGTGTGCAGAGAATGGCAAAAAGGAATGCCTTAATTAAGAAACTTTCTTCAGTTGAAACGTTGGGCTGTACTACAGTAATCTGTACTGATAAAACCGGAACCCTGACACAGAATGAAATGACAGTCAGAGAAATATGGTTTAATGGTCACACTTATGAACTTACCGGTGTAGGGTATAACCCTGCAGGTGATTTTGTATTGGACAAAAATAAATTATCCCCCGGCGAGGTTTCCAGCACCTTTAAAAAAATGGCAAAGGGGATGGCCTACTGTAACAATGCCAGGCTTTTTGTTGATAAAGATTCCGGATTATGGGTTATCAAAGGAGACCCAACAGAAGGAGCCTTGCTGGTCGCTGCAAAGAAAACAGGCTTTGACTATGACAGTGAAATGAATAGTGAACCCAGGGTCTTTATGCTTCCTTTTGATTCAAACAGGAAGAGAATGAGTTCAATTCATGAAACTTCAAATGGGGTTTTTGCTTTTATAAAAGGAGCTCCAAAAGAAGTGCTTTCATTATGTAAAAAAATTGAAATAAACGGGGAAGTCAAAGAAATGACTTCAGAAATAAACGATGGGATTGTAAGATCAAATGATGAATATGCAAAGAGGGCGCTCAGGGTGCTTGCAGTTGCTTACAGGGATCTGACAGATTATAAGGGTGAATATGTAATCGAGGATGTTGAAAAGGATCTGGTGTTTTTGGGCCTGGCAGCAATGATAGATCCTCCAAGGCCTGAAGTCGAAACAGCTGTCAAGGCATGTTTTAAAGCTGGAATAAAAATAATAATGATCACCGGCGATTATGGACTGACTGCAGATGCAATAGCAAGGAAAATAGGTATTGTAAAAGGAGAATCCAAGGTTTATCTGGGGACAGACATTGAGAATATGACAGAAGAGGCACTCAGTGCAGTCTTAAAACAGGAAAATATAATTTTTGCAAGAGTGTCGCCTGAACATAAGATGCAAATTGCTGAATGCCTGAAGAAGAATGGCCATATTGTTGCAATGACTGGAGACGGTGTTAATGATGCGCCTGCGCTTAAAGCAGC
>CAYGYY010000157.1:0-2965 GCA_964354265.1 uncultured Actinomycetota bacterium | reverse complement strand
AGTCTGCATTTGAAATCGCGGCTTTTACACTTGCTGCAGCTCTTGTGGGAGCAAGGATTTTCAGATGTGCAGGGCTCATGTCAAGCGGGGAAACCTATTCAGGCGAACAGGTCGTTATTGCAAAAGAAATAGTTGATTATATTAAAAATCTTATTAAAACCAGGGAATTCTCTGACGAAAGACTGATGGTTGATGAGATTGCAGCAGTCGGTGCGGGCCAGAGTTTTATAGGCAGGAAGAGCACCCTGGATCTTTTCAGGTCCGAATATTGGCAGCCTGAGCTTTTCGGGCATGCAAACCTTGCGCAGTGGCAGGAGATGGGGTCAAGGTCACTTTGGGATTATGCCAATACAAAAGTCAAAAAGCTAATCAGGGAGCATTCATTCCAGATAGCTGAGGATAAGAAAAAAGAGCTTGATAAAATCCTTGAAGCAGCAAAAAAAGATGAGAAATTAAAGGCGGCATATAATTGATGCTTAAATAAAAATGATTTGCAGTTGGCAGTAAGTGATTAGAAATCTTTAAAACTAATAGTGTTTACAGAAAAGCACAGACGACACAGATAGAATTTTTGGAATATAGGGGGGATTGATGAAATTAGAAGAATACAGGCTTATTGGAGGACTTAATAAAGAGCAAATGGATAAGATGCATGAGAATGCATTATGGCTTTGTGAAAATATAGGCATAAATATTCCGCACGGGGGGATAATAGATATACTTTCCAGCTATAACGGGGTTAAGATTGAAAGCGGGAATTATGTAAAATTTAAACCTGATTTGGTTATAAATGCCCTGAAGGAGGCAAAATATGATGTGCCTGAATATGCAAAGGATGAATGGATAATATCGGCAGGAGCGCACCAGACAGCATGCTATGATCTTGATAACCCGGGCAGGCTCAAAGAAGCAGGGGAGAAAGACCTTATTAATTTCATTAAGCTTGGCGATGCCCTTGATACTGTCGGTTCGGCACCGGTTGTCCCGTTGGATGTGCCTGCGCATCTCCAGCATATACTGATGCATAAAGTCGCATATGAAAATTCAAGAAGAAGATGCAATGATATATATGAACATATGGACAAACCATCTTATGAATGTGCAATGTACGTGCATGAAATGGCAAAGGTTGCAGGAAAGAGGTTTGCTTTCGGGATATGGATGATAAGCCCACGCTCCTTTGATGCAAAAAATCTCGAAATTGCATACCGGTTGCTTGACAAGGGTATCCCAATGTGGATTGCAACTATGCCGGTAGCTGGTGTTTCAGCTCCTATTACAATGATAGGCACTATCCAGCAAAGTATTTTCGAATATCTTGCAGGGCTTACAATGCTTAACCTTATTAATAAAAAATCCTTTAACTATATTTCCCCTAACGATGCTTTTGAGGGAGATGCATTTGACATGAAGTATTCGACTTTTGTGTATGGCTCTGTGGAATATACAGAACATACCCTTTACCAGATACCACTGTGCGAGTATTACAAGGTGCCTGTCATGACAAAAGCTGCCCTTACAAATTCAAAGCAACCGGATGGTCAGGCAGCGGCAGAGATTGGAATGCATACCCTTTTAGCAGCGCTGATGGGGGCAAGGGCTTTCAGGTGCGCAGGTCTTCTTTCAAGCGGAGAGATATATTCCGGGGAGTGGCTCGTAATAAATAAGGAGATTGTGGATTATGTGAAAGCCCTTCTCAAGCCCCAGGAGTTTTCTGAAGAAAGGCTGTTTATAGATGAGATTGCCGATGTTAAAGCAGGCGGCAGTTTTATTGGAAGAAAAAGCACCATGCAGCTATTCCGGCAGGAATACTGGATGCCTGAACTTTTTACACATATGAACCTCGGCCAGTGGCAGGAAGCAGGTTCAAAAACTATGTGGCAGTATGCCATAGACAGGGCAAAAAAACTAATTGCCAACCATACTTATCAGATAGATGCTGACAGGAAAAAAGAGCTCGACAAAATCTATGCTGCAGCCATAAATGACAGGAAGCTCGAAGATTCTTTCAGGATTTATTAAAAAATAAAATATCAAATTTGTGAAATTGAAAAAATTGTGAAATTAGAAAAATATGGAGGTTGTAATGTTTGAAGATTTGCAGAAAGCAGTACTTGAAGGAAATGAAGAAGAAGGTTTAAACCTGACAAATAAATACCTTGGCGAGGGTAAGAAACCTGAAGAAATAATCAAAGAAGGTCTTGTGGCAGGAATGAATGTTGTAGGCGTCAGGTTTAAAGCATATGAGATGTATCTCCCTGAAGTAATAATGTCTGCCAATACAATGAAAAAATCAATGGAGGTATTAAAGCCCTTAATAGCAGAGGCAAATATCAGTTCAATGGGCAGGATATTGATTGCTACTATTGAGGGCGATATGCATGACATAGGAAAGAATCTTGTTTCAATGATGCTCGAAGGCGCAGGGTTTGAAATGGTTGATATGGGGGTTGATGTGCCGATAGTAAAAATTGCAGACGAAGCGGTAAAGAAAGGCGTACAGCTTGTAGGCATTTCTGCGCTCCTTACTACAACGATGCTTGCCATGGAGCCCGCTATTATGGAAATAAGGAGAAGGGACCCTAAAATAAAAGTAATGGTAGGTGGAGCTCCAATTACAAGAGAGTTTTCCGAGAAAATAGGGGCAGATGGTTTTGCGCCCGATGCTTTAAGGGCAATCGATCTTGCAAAGAGCCTGCTGAGCATCAAAGGTTAATTCTAAAAATACAAGTTCTCCGGGATAGTGAGGTGGTGCCAATAATAATAAAAACAGAAGAAAAAATATTTATAAACAAAACTACATTCATTAGAAGGAGGTTAGGAAATGAAAAAAGCAATACTATTAATACTGATTGCAGTATTTGCTGTAACTATAGTTGCTTTTGGGTCCAGTTGCACAACGCAAACAGCTGAGACAACCGCTGCAGCTGAAACAACCGCTGCGGCGGAGACAACAGCAGCCGAA
>CAYGYY010000156.1:0-3011 GCA_964354265.1 uncultured Actinomycetota bacterium | reverse complement strand
ATAAAAATTTAATATAAATGCCTGTGAATTTAAATATACCTGAGAGCGCCTAAGGGTGAAATTGTTTGACAGTGAGACATTAAAACAAGGTGCAGTAATGCACCCGTATGAGGATAATCCTGGTTTTATTTATCCTGATGCTGAAGAACTTACCGGATTTTTCAAGGCTCTTAAGAATCAATAATAAATATAAAGAAAAAAATATTTTTTAAGGGGTAAAAGAATATGTTAAAGATGGGAATCATCGGTATGGGTAAAATGGCGCGGGCGCACGCAGACTGGATCAAAGATAATGAACAAATGTCGCTTGTAGCAATATGCGAAAAAAATACTTCAAGGCATGATGAAATAAAGGCAGAATATGGTGTTCCGGTATTTGAAAATATAAATGAATTTTTAAATATAAAAGATATGGATATGGTAGTAATTGTTGCAACAAATGAAGTCCATGAGGAACTCACAATTAAATCCCTTGAAAGCGGACGTGATGTAATAGTGGAAAAACCGATGAGTGTAAATTATGAAAGCACTTTAAGGATGATAAAAGCAGCAGAGAAAAATAAGAAGAAGATATTTGTACATCAATCAAGCCGCTGGGACAGGGATTTTCTTTCTATAAAAGATGCAGTTGAATCAGGGCTGATAGGGGATATCTTAGTATTGAAGACATTTGTCATGTACTGTGATGAGGGCTGGCCAAGCTGGGGCATTGATGGTATGGAAAACCCCTGGAGGATAAAAAAGGAATATTATGGCGGAATGCTGCTTGACTGGGGACCTCACCTGGTCGATCAGTCGCTCCAGATAATGGGAAGGGACCCTGTAAGTGTATACGGGATACTTCAGCGCGCATTGTGGTCCAAAGAGGTGGATGACCATTTTTTAGCAATTCTTAAATACGAAGATGATGTTTACTGCCAGCTTGAATGCAGCAACAATAGCCGAATCACCCTGCCAAGATGGCATATTATTGGAACAAAAGGAACAATTGAAGTAAAAGGCAAGCCCGAACCTTTCTGGGATGAAATAGAGATAAACTATATAAAGAAAGATGGTAAAAATGATATTCAGACAACAAAACTTGTCGGTATAAAAGAATCCGGTCTGGAAGGCGGTTTTTATAAAGACATTATACCTTACATGAAGGGCAAAATTAAGAGTTTCGTTACCATGCAGGAGGCTTCAAAAGTTATAAAGATTTTGGACTTAGTTAAAGAATCAAGCCAGACGGGCAAAATCATCAGACTATAGAAAGGGGATTTAATATGTCATTTCGGTCAAGGCAATGGCTGGAAGAAGCCAGTACAATATCAAAAATACTTGAAGAGGCTCCATTTATAGACAAGTCAAAAAGAATTGGAACTGAAGAATTCAAGCGGCGCCAACGTAATGTCATGGATGCTCTTGCTGCAGATGGAATTGACTGTGCCTTTGTTTATTCAAATGAACAATACAGCGGGGATGTGCCGTATCTTGGGGGAAATACCAATATCTCAATCGAACCTGTTGCAGGGGTAATAGGGAAAGGCGGCTTTCACCTGCTGGCAGGCCTTGAAGGAGGATATATTGCTGAACAGCTTGCACCAAGGGCGCAAATAAAAGTGCATAAAGTCGAAATGCTCAAGCTTGCTGATGAAGATTATCCGGTTGAAGCTGAAAAACTGGAAGACGTCATAGAGGAAGCAGCACAGGGCAGGCCGAAAGTTATCGGGCTTTTAACTCCAAGGGCAGTATTCCCGGTTGATATGTACGAGTACGTTCAGTCCTATCTGGGACAAAAGGGGGAAATAATCGATGCCCAGCTGCTTTATTACAAGATAAAGTATGAAAAAAGCCAGGTGGAAATGGATCTTATAAAGGATGCAAGCTTAATATGTGATGAAATGTTAAAAGGAATGCTTGCAGTATTAAAACCAGGGATGTATGAGACTGAATTATCAGCCTGGGGTTATGCAATTGGGCAGGAGCTTGGCGCCGAAGAGTTTGGATTTGATGTGATGGTGACTGCAAATGAGGCAAACCGTACACTTATAGGCAAAGCCCTTAACCGCAAAATCAACGAGGGAGATATAGTCCATCTTGGAGTTTCACCTAAAAGAGACGGGCTCACATCCTGTGAGAGGGTAAGTATAGTGGCAACCATGGATCCGAAAAAAATAACCCCACAGCAGAAATTCTGGCTGGAGTTTGTGGAAGAAGCTTTCAGGGTGGGGCTCAACGGTTATATAAAAATAGCCAGGGAAGACCTGCCGGCAAAAGTCCAGGAGCAGGCTCTTGTTGATTATTTTAAATCACGCGAAGATGAAGTATCAAAAATGATAGGTAAAAAAATCAACCTGGTCAGGCAGAAACCTTATACAGGGACACATAATGCCGGTTATACAGAGTGCCAGGAATTCTATGGCGCAATAACCTTAAATTCTGAGGAACCTCTTGGAAACCGGATTGTTACAATGCTTGATGTTGCGGTGCGTGGAGTTGGAAATATGTGGAACGATATTATAATACCAGGGCTTGATTTTGTACTTGTTGAAAAGACTCTGGGAAAATTCGGGAGGGAAGTCGAAGTGTTAAATAAACTGCCGATAAATGTGCAACACCTTGTCGGCGCAAAATATTGAAATATGTGTTTTAAAACTCTGGTTTTTTAAAAATACAATTTTTTAAATATTAAAGTATTAGTGGGAGGAATTAATATGCAAGCAGAACAGGAAAAAGAACTGTTGCTGGGTCTTTATGACGCCATGCTTAAAATCAGGCTTTTTGAAGAAACCCAATCAAGGGTATTTACAACTGAACAGGAAGGCTTTACACATTTGTATATAGGTGAGGAAGCAATTGCTGCAGGTGTCTGCGCAAACCTTAATGAAGATGACTATATAACAAGTACGCACAGGGGGCATGGACATATGATTGCAAAAGGCGGTGATATGAAGCGGATGATGGCTGAACTTTATGGCCGGATAGACGGTTACTGTAAGGGTAAAAGCGGTTCCCTTCATATAGCTGAT
>CAYGYY010000155.1:0-3117 GCA_964354265.1 uncultured Actinomycetota bacterium | reverse complement strand
TATCTGGGAGTATTTATTATGGATATATGGATATGACATATTTTTCCTTTTTTCCAAAATCATTAAAACTTTAAAAAGTAAAAATTGCGATAGTTTTTATTCATGATACATTTAGATTTGAAGTTTGGTTAGCAGGATATAATAAACAGGTCCAAACACAATACTGGAAATTGTTTAAAAAAAGCAATTGGGATAAATACCTCATTCCATCAACTATAAAAGGTATAGATTCTATTATAGAGAACATTTTAGTTGATAACCCGGATTTTAGTGATTTAGATGCTTTAACAAAGCAGATAGAGAAAGGGACATTCGAATTTATTAAAGATGTTGAGGACTTCTTATCTAAACATTAGAACATGGCTGGCCCGCGTTAAGAAATTTTGAAACATTTTTTGAAAGAACTAAATCAGATGAAAAGTTTTTTAGCAGAATTTGAAATTTTTTATATAGACATTTATAATAAATAGAAATCTGGTATCAAATGATACTTATTTAATGAATAATAAAAAACACCATTTATTTGATTTAAAAACAATCAATAAATATAAAGGGTACAGATATTATTCTTATATAATATATGATCAGAAAGCTTTTAAAATCAGCAAAAAAAACTATCAAAAAATTACTCTATCCTGTTATTTACTCATATTTTGAGTATGTGTTACATGATTTTATTGCAAGACTTGGCGGGTATAAAAAAGAGAGAAAGCACATTAACAAATCAATAGGGTATTTTCCCAATCTGAAAAACCCTCAAAGCTTTAATGAAAAAATACTTCATAAGAAGATCTATGATAGAAACCCGATTCTTCCTACAGTATCTGATAAATACAGGGTAAGAGATTATGTAAGAGAAGTCCTTGGAGATAAAGAAGCAGACAAAATATTAATACCCCTTCTCTATGTAACTGATAGACCAGATACTATTGCCTTTGATTTGCTTCCTGAGGAATACATAATAAAGCCAAACCATGCAAGCGGAAGGATTATTATGGCGGAAAATGTAGATGGCAGGAAAAGATATAAGATAAAACGGGGCAAAGATATCATTAACCTTGATGACTCCAAAAAGTCACAGGATTATATAATAGACGTCCTGAAAGGCTGGCTTATATCCCCCTATGGTTTTAATCATCACGAATGGGCATACCAGAAGATAAAAAGGAAGATAATAATAGAGAAGCTTCTGCATGATAGAAGTGGGAGAGTTCCTGAAGATTACAAGTTTACAATCTTTAACGGGAAGTGCCATATTATAGCAGTTATCTATGACAGGTTTATTGATCAAGTCGTGGCACGCTATACACCTGAGTGGACGTATGTTAATGTTAAAGAAGAAACCAGGCAGGCAGAATGTAAGGAAAAACCTGAAAAACTGCAGGACATGATTAATATAGCCGAGGCGCTGGGCAAGCCTTTTGACTACATCAGGGTAGATTTATATTTGGTTGATAATTATATATATTTTGGTGAACTGACAAGCTATGCTGGAAGTGGTACAATCATATTTAATCCTGCATCATTTGATTATAACCTTGGTTCGAAATGGAAAATTAATCCTTATTACTGGAAATAAAAATATAAAATTAAAAAATATTTAACTGATAGGAGTTACTTTGAAAAAAATATCACTTATTTTAACAGTTCTACTTACAATAATAATTTTCTCTTTATCTTCAACCCTGGTTTCAGGATGCAAAAATTCAACACCAAAACAACTGGATGTTTATGTATGGGAAGGATATGTCCCTGAATCTGTTGCCGCTTTGTTTGAACAGGAAACAGGAATAAAGCTAAATATTAATTTCATAGATCAAACCTCAACGGTGATTGCTTTTCTGGAGGGTGGAGGAAAAGCAGATATTGTTATGCCGACACAAAGTTATGTATATAGATTTTACGAAGGAAATCTTGCACAACCGCTAGACCTTAAGAGAATTAAAAATTATGAAAATGTTTCTAAATCCTTCATGGAGAAGTCCTGGACAAAATGGGACGGAAAAAAAATGGGCTCGGGAGAGATATATGTAATACCATATGTCTATGGAACCAGCGGTCTTGTTGTAAACACATCGAAATACACAAAGAGTCTTGACAATATAGGATGGGATGTTTTATTTGACACAGACTTGAAGGGAAGAGTTACATCAAAAAACGATAATGAATCTGTGCTATTGATACTTGATATGCTTAGCATTCCAAGAGAGGATCTTATAACCGATCCTCAGGGGACACTTGATAAAATAATGGATAAAGCAATAGAACTGAAAAACAATGTTTTGAAATTTTATGCTTCAGGTGCAGAAGTTATAGATCTTATGAAGAATGAAGAAGTCTGGGTTAGTAATATCTGGGATGGCGGTGGAAGACAGCTCGAACAATTTGATGCCAAGTTCAAATATGTTCTTCCCAAAGAAGGGGGAATGGCATGGACGGATACTTTCATGATCCCAACAGTAGCTGAAAATCCTGATGGGGCTCACCTGTTTATAGATTTTATGTTAAGACCTGACATTGCAGCAAAGGTAATAGAGCAGTCCGGTTATACAACAACAGTTGAAGGTGCACTTGATATGACCGAAAGTATTGACAAAGAGCTTTACAGATTAACTGAAGATGAGATGGCAAATCTTAATTGGTCACCGAATTGGTCCAAAGAAGCAATAGCTATTTTTACAACATTCTGGGAAGTGCTTTCAACAGTGCAATAGAAAATTTATATAACATCCCTGGTCATAAAGTCTTTGAACATTAGGAGATAGTTGATTCACTTATGAAAGATTGAATCAAATCAAATGCCAGACACTGATAACAGGTGGAGGTAGTGATATTATTGCTGGAAAGGACTTTTTTAAATTGTGTAGCCGATTAGGCATTAAGATGGTGTCCCCAAACTTTAAAATTTCGAACTATTTATTGTAGGGATTAAAAGAAATCAATGAGTTTTTAAAATAAATTTGATATATCCTATAAAAGTATTATAATTATTTAATATTCTTATTCACCGAATTTAATATAAAAAAATAATTTAGTAGCATAAAAGCTTTTCCTACTGCAGCTGGTCGCCAATTGTATAGAAAAGTTTAAAGCTAATAGCGAAACCGACTAAATATA
>CAYGYY010000154.1:0-3135 GCA_964354265.1 uncultured Actinomycetota bacterium | reverse complement strand
ACCCATATTGTTTAAGAAAATTACATATTCCAAAACCTGGAAAGAATATCGCAGGATAAACAATATATTGATAGTTTGATCTTTAAGCTTAATTTTAACAAAGGGGGCAATCGTTTGGGACTCGAACCATCTCAAGTATCCCCCGAAAATGTGAAAATTTCACCTGAAATCTTTTTGCATGCTCTCCAGCAATTCATAAAAATCCTCCCCCAGAAAAAAGGAATTGATAAGAGCCTCTGGGTAAAAAAGTTCATTAAGAAGGTAGATTATTCAAGAGATGAAATAGCTATAACTGCCTATTACAGGGAAAATCCAGGAGAAGATACCATGAAAAGTGATGCCAGTGGCTGGGTGGGGGCAGCCACTGGCAAAGACAAAATTTCAGATTTTAATAAAGATTGCTCTACCGGTACCGATAGGGAGAATGGTAGTAAATGTATGAATTGGCTCCCCCTATCTTTATAATTTCGAACACCTTAATAAAAGAATTAATGAGAATAAACCAATTTATAAACTTTGTTTAGACACAATTAGACTTTGAAATTTCGAACAGTTTATAAGGGAGATGGGAGAGGTTAAGAAACTTATTGATAACACAGATTTTTTTAATATCAAATAAATACGTGTCAATACACATAGGGGGTATTATTATAAAAGGCTCTGTAAGGGGTTATTTCTTCCTAGGTATGGTTTTATATTGCCTTGACAACTGTTTGTCATAGATAAATGTTTTAACGACTACTCATAAAGCTTAAAAAGACCATCTTTTTGACTTTGATATTCTTTGTTAACCCGTTCAAAACCTTTTTGACGTAGTTCTTCAAGGTGATCAGCTACGTCTTTTGGAAGTGGACTTTCCGGAGCTAACCCACGACTTATACATTCGTTATACCAGTTTTCTTTATAACTTTCATTGACTTTTTGCATTGCTTCATTATACCAAACATCAAGGTCGTTTAATGCTTTCTCTAACGCTGCTTTTTTATTTAGTTCTTGCTGTTCTTCGTTTGCCTCTTGCTGTAATCTATCTTCTCTATCCTTTTCAATACTTACTTCGGTAGCTTTTTGTTTTTCTTTTTCTAACTCTAGCTTTTGTTCCTGTAGTTTTAACTCTACTTTTACAATTCCAGGCCTATAAAAAACAAAGTAATAAAGCATAGATCCGGCAATAATAATTATTCCTATAATTGCTACAATCATTAAAGCTTTTTTCATTGTTTAACCTCTTTTAAATAATATCCGGGTATGTTATTCAAAAGGTTCCTGCTAAGTTTTTATACTTTACTGTAAACTCCTTAATATCCAACAGCTTGCACACCATATTCAGCTTGCTGTCGTGTAAATCCTTCGAACTCGAGTTGAGCAATTAATCCATCTCGTGAAAATGAAGAATACTCTAAGTACCCTTTAGCTGTTAATGCTGCTTGCTCATTCCAATCAGCTTCACAATGATCCACTCCATACACGGCTTCTTTATGTGTATATCCCTCAAACTCCAATTGCCCAACTAACCCACTATAAGAAAAAGATGTATAGTTTAAATAATCTAATGCAGTTCTTAATGCGTTCTTTTCACCCACTGTTGCCTCTGCTGTGGTTTCAGCTGCTGTAGTCTTGGCAGATATCTTTTTTAAGAAATAGCTATTTTCTTAGCTCTACCTTTACAGTATTCCTGTCTGTATTCAGTCCCGAGTTAAGGATATTATCAAATTAATTGAAAAAGCTATCAAAATTTGCACTTCAAATTATTTATTTCAAGCTTATCGAACCTAGAAATCGGGGTGTTTCTTAGCATAGATTTGCTGATACCAATCTTTGAAATTTTGAAATATTTACAAAAAAAACTATAAAAAATATTATAATATAAAAAAATTGAACTTGGATTTGGTAAAAATATATAAAAAAGTAATAAGTTCTTACCCAGCGATTTTGGAGCTGCAAGTTCAGATATAACGGGTAAGAAGACTTTTAATAAAGTTTACCGAAGAGGATAATAAAAACACATTATACTTATAATAAAAAAATTAGGGGATGAATAATGTTAGAAAAAAAACTAACCAGCAGAGTTTGCAGTCTAAAGATGCCACTAACTCTTTCAAAAAATGAGAAGTTGAAACTTTTTCCAATATTTAAAGGTATTACAGGAGGATTACTGGAAATTTCCTGCCATATCTCAACACATGCAAAAGGCCATAGCCCGCATGATCCTCATACTCATGACGAAGAAGAAATATTACTCCTTTTATCCGGAAGTGTAAATCTTATACATCCGAATAGTAATGATTTGATGAAAAATGAAAATATGGATTTAAAAGAAGGTCAACTTTTATACTATCCAGCACATTTTTCTCACACATTTATAGCGACAAGCGATACACCTACAAATTGTTTAGCGTTAAAATGGAAAACTAAATCAAAAAACAAAAATTCAGAACTAAACTTTACTTATTTTAGTATACCAGACAATTTGGATAATCAAAAAAATGAGAAGTTTCTTATTAAAACTATATTTGAAGGTTCAACACTATACTTGCAGAAACTTCATTGTCATACTTCAGTAATTAACCCTGGAGGTGTCTGTAAAACACATCGTGATATTTATGATGTAGTCAGTATAATACTGGAAGGTGAAGTAGAAACACTTGGTAATAAAGCCACACCATACGATGTGATTTTTTATTCAATTGGTAAACCTCATGGAATGTATAATCGAGGAGACAGCACAGCCAGGGAGATTGTATTTGAATTCCATACAAATAAAGTAAATTTGATTAATAAAATTCCTTACCTCTTTAACTATTATTTTCATAAATTAACAAAATTGAAATTCTGGAAAAGGAAGTTAAAAAAAATTATAAAACGCATACTGCCTAAACCTTTGGTAGAACCCCTCAAAAAACTATATCGAAAATAATTGTAAGAGATGATGACTATATTTTTTTGCAGATGGATTTATAAAGACCACATATTGTATTCTAATATTATTGCAATATAATTTAATGTAATCAGATCGGACAAAACAACACGGAGCTCAGATGAAGTAATGGTCTGAATATCTTTTGTGTTTAAAGGATTAATTAACTTTGCCATTTTAAAAAACTTTTTCTTTCATGGAGATGACTATTAATTGAAATC
>CAYGYY010000153.1:0-3191 GCA_964354265.1 uncultured Actinomycetota bacterium | reverse complement strand
AATCTTATACAATAAAAGATTTTTTTAAAAGGTTGATATTAAGATAGTTGGATACTGTAAACAAAGTTCGAACTAGATTATTGAGCTTAAGTACAGGAATTTTTATAATTGAATTACATTTTTGAGAAAAATAAATCTTACTTTGCTCCTTTAAGATTTCACTTGCTTAAAAACCATTAAAGATATGATATTATTTCAATATAGATTATAATCATATTTTAATATGTTTAATTATAGAATTTAATTAAAAAATAACAATTTAGTAATACAAGACATTTACCAATTATAATTGATTGCCCAATTTCAAAAAAAAGGGCTTAAAAATAATAGTAAAACCAACTGATTAGGTTGTTTTTTATATTTTTATAATAAAGATACTTGGTAAAAGGAGTATTGTATGGGTAATGAAAGCTTTGATGAATGCATCAGCAAGTTAAAAAAAATAGACCCGGATGTTTCTGTTGAGTTTAATACCGATAAGTCCGCAGTAATTATACTTCAGGGTAAATTATCATACCCAATAGAAGTTTCTGAGCTTGAAAAACTTCCGTTTATTCAGGCACGCAGTTTCATTACTGCGAATAAAGCTTTGTTTTGTAATCTTGATGAGAAAACAGAGCTTAGCAATGGGAGAGTTTTTATTGACGATATTGGTGGAACCCATATTATCTTTTATCAGAAATACGGTGATGCCCGTGTAATGGGAGGAACAATTACTGTCCACTATGATAAAAAAAGTGTTATAAACCTTATCAAATCAGACCTGGTTTATGCAATTGACCTTCCTAAAAAACCGGACATTGGACCGAAGCAAGCCACTGAAATTGCTATAAAGGATGCTGGAGGTGGTGCCGAAGCATTTAGCAGCAAAAAACCCGAGCTTTTGGTAGTTGATACAGAAACTGCTAACATTGAAAAGAAAAAATTTAGACATTACCTGTGCTGGAAAATAGCTATTGTTTATCCTGACAGAGAAACAAATCCTGACTGGATTTATTTTGTCGATTCTCTTACAGGGGATGTGCTCTTTCGCATAACTGCAGAACAGACAGGGATCGGTACCGGTTTTTATTCGTATGGCAAAGACCTTAATTCTGAACAATCGGGAGGTACTTACCTCCTAAGGGATATTGTAACTTCATCTTCTTGGCTACAAAATACTTACGTTAGAAGACCTGTAATACATACTTATAACAATGCCGGTTCCGGTAACCGTGCTTTGAGGAATTATTCCATAGATTCAAATAACAAGTGGAATAATAATGGGGAAATTCCTGAAAACCCTGACAATGACCAAAGACAGGAGGTGGATATACACCGTTTTTTAGGTTATGCTATGAGTTATTATAACAACAATGGCCAAATTTTGCCAGGCTCTATTAACGGGATGAATAACAGCGGTGGTGATATTGAAGCACATGCTCATACTGGCTGTCTGCTAAACAATGCAAGCTTTAACTTGTATTATGAGCGATTATATTTTAACTCTGGTGACTGGGTTAACCGCAGATTTGTTAGCACACTGGATATTGTTGGGCATGAGTTTACCCACGGTGTTCTTTTCCATTATGGTATATCACAATTCTACCATGGGGAAACAGGAGCTGTTAATGAAGCTATATGCGATCTACTTGGATATTTCATTGCTTCTCAACACCCTGAAGACTGCGGACCAAGGCCTTGGGAAATAGGTGCACAGTCTTTCATAACTGGCCGTGGCAGAAATATGAAAAACCCAAGCTGTGATGAATCCGGCGTCTGTCATTATGATACAACCTCAGAAGATACCAAATTTACTAGCGCTGATAATGGCTACTATCCTGATCATTACTCAATCCGCTATCGAGGTCCAAATGATATATCGCATGATTGGGGTGGTGTACATATCAATAGCACAATAATATCCCATGCTATTTATCTAATGATGTTTGGTGGCATAAACCGCACATCAAGAGTGGAAGTTACAAGCATTGGCGTACCCGAGGTGGAAAGAATATTACGCTGTATGATCACAACCGGCCTTATATATGAGATATCTAGTTTCCAAGATTTTCGCAGAGCTTTCTTTGCAGCCTGCAATTTACTACATCCTACTCGTTGGCCGTACTGGGGAAGTGTTTCGGCTGCATTTAATTCCGTGGGCTTATATTAATTTGTACGGTGTAAACTAAATAGAAACTACAAAAAAACTATTATTTAAAAAAAGATTATCAATTATTGAGCTTTTTCAGGCTCAAAGATCATCTCACACTTTTGCTCAGGCAGAGTAAACTAGGCTGGAAATAGAATCAATTGAATTAGTATTGGTACTAATAATTAACAAGAATGGCTGGGCATAGTGAACGAAGTTCGAACTGCCATTGCAACCTCAGATAAGATTATTTTTATACCAGAACTATGATTTGCGGATAAAATGCTTTAATTATTTTACTTTTTAATAAAACAATAGCATAATATTATTATTAAAATTCTTGAAAATCTGAAAGCAAAAAAGTGAAGATATTAAATTATAAAATATTTTTAAAAAAGGAACCTGAAGGCGGATATACAGTATTTGTCCCCTCTCTTCCTGGTTGTATTACTTATGGCGAAACAATTGATGAATCCATAATTAATGCAAGAGAAGCCATAAAATTATATATTGAGAGTTTAAAATTTCATGGTGAAGATATACCTACTGAAGAAAATATATTGGAGTATACTTTAACAGTAAGTGAGAATGCCTGATTTACCTGTTTTAACACCAGCCAAGATTATCAGGATATTAAAATCAAAAGGATTTGTTCTGGACAGAATCAAAGGAAGTCATCATATTTATTACCATCCTGAAACATAAACAAGAGTTGTTGTTCCATTTCACAAAAGAGATTTACCAGTAGGCACTTTTATTGCAATTCTAAAAAGTGCAGGTATAAGTAAAGAAGAATTAAAGAAATTAATATAAAATTTGGCTGGCACCAGTTATTGAAATTTAAATGACATACATACCGGAATGGCTGGCCATAGCGAACGAAGTTCGAACTGCAATTGCAAGCTCAGATAAGAATATTTTTATACCGGAATTAAAGATGTCATAAAAGATTTTTACTTTATAAGGTTAAATATATTTATAAGCATTTCTCTTTCAGTTGTCCTGTAAATATAATAATCTGAATCAATTGTTATAATCTCTTTTATCCCTGATCTTTCTG
>CAYGYY010000152.1:0-3201 GCA_964354265.1 uncultured Actinomycetota bacterium | reverse complement strand
CTGTAATTCAGAGACCTTTCATCTCCACCAAGAAGCTGTACAAATATTGTAAATCCCTTTTTAATGCATTCTGAAGCAAACATAGCTGCGACCTCATTTTCCCTGATGCCTGGCTTTGATGCATTTACTACGTCTGTTATTATTTCAGCGACTTCCCTTCCGTGTTTCAAATACCTTGCTGCTTCATAAGGCTGAAAAACCGAACGAAACCTGCTAATTAACTGATTTACATTTATATGGCCGGAAAATACCGGATTATATGAATCAGTGCCATATTTTCCTTTACCGGCAATCTTTATTGACTGTTCTGCCTGGTTTGATGAATACCATTCATATTTCAAATATTCAAAGGGGTAATTAAAAAACTCTTCATCTGCAACACGTTTTATGTCCCCATTTTCAGCTATTACTATTGCCCTGTCCCTGGTTATTAAAATCCCGATAAGGCTGTTCTGGTCATCCCATAATACGTGGTTATTTCCTCCTGCTGTAAGCCAATATATATTGTACTGCTGGTTTAGCAGCACACCTTTAAGGCTTTGCTCTTCAATTACCCGCCTTATCTGGTTTATCTTTATTTCAATCTCATTGGTTCTTTTTGCATTTTTTTCCATTTATTCACCCCTTCACTTTCATTGCCGTTTTGTGTGTGCAATTGAGTCTTAGCAATAACAAAAACCGGCAAAATAAAACATAACATTTTCATTATTCACCTTTTAAAGCCCCGGCGGTTAGGCCTTTAACAAAGAATCTCTGCCCTATAAGGTAAATTATTATCATTGGCAGCATAGAGGCAAAAATACCTGCAAGTATTACCGGCTGGTTTATCCTGAACCTGCCCTGGAATTGAATAAGTCCAACCATAAGGGTCGTAAGTTCGTCTTTTTGCAGAAATATCATAGCAACAAGAAGCTCATTCCATACCCACAGTACTGAAACTACTATAAGAGTAATAAGCGCAGATCTTGAGAGAGGTATAATAATGCGAATAAATATACCCCAGTCCCCACATCCGTCTATCTTGGCTGAATCGATAATGGATTCAGGAATAGTAATAAAAAAATTGCGCAGCAGATATACATTGAAAGGCAGCATAAGCCCTGTATATATTATTATCGCCCCGCAGTAAGTATTTACCAGATGAGCCTTTGTTGCCAGTACAAATAATGGAATTATCATTACTATTGGAGGGATTATCATCAGCGCAATGATAAAGTTAAATATCTTTTCCCTGCCTGCAAAGTTTATCCTTGAAAACGCATATGCTGCAATTGCTGAAATGACCACCGCTACTGCTACTGATAGTATTGTTACAATTGCGGAATTTTTAAACCATAAAAAAAGCTGTCCATCTTTAAGTAACGCCTGGTAGTTATCAAGGACAAATGGGTTTGGGATACCGACCGGATTTTTTATATAATCAGCCTTTGTCTTAAATGATCCCATTATGATGTAAATGATCGGCGTCAAAACGATGGCAGCTGCAACTATCAGGACAAACTGCCTGCCTATTTCTGCAAATAATCTTTTTAAACTCATTCTTTTTTTGTTACCGTGAGTTTTAGTAGGATTCATATATTTAAAACCTTTTAATCATATTCTTTATAAAGCCTTGATCTGTATTTATATGATGCAAATGCAAGTATTGCCGTTAATGCTAAAAGAACTATTGATACTGCGGAGGCAACACCCATCCTGTTCATTTTAAATGCCTCCAGGAAAATATATAACTCTACAACATAGGTGCTCCTTGCAGGACCTCCCAGGGTCATTACATAAACATAGTTGAATACCCATGAGAGCATCGTGACTATCATTATAAAAATATAGAATTCTATGACAGTTGCAAGCTGCGGGATGACAACGTGTATCAGGCGCTGCCACCAGTTTGTACCATCTATCTTTGCGGCATCAAAAAGCTCCTCGGACACTGTCATAAGCCGTGCTAAAAAAAGGATGGTGCCAAAGCCGAATTCCCTCCATAGTATTACAAACATAATGGCAGGCAACGCTGATTTTGTTGAACCAAGCCAGTCAACAACCAGAAAATCCAGGTGAATAAGACCAAAGAAAGTATTCAATATACCCCTTCCCTGGAAAAAAAGTGAAAAGAAAAGGCCCACTGCAGTTATTGATGTTATATAAGGAATCAGCAGGGTGCCCCTGTAAAATTTCCAACCCTTTACACGTTCGAACAAAAGAACGGAAAATATCAAAGAAACAAATACAAGCAAGGGAACCAGGACAGTGATAAGGATGGCATTATTCCTTATCGAAATCCAGAATATCGGGTCATTGAACATTAAAAAATAATTCCTGAATCCGGTAAATGGCCTGCCGGGCACACTCAGGTCCTTCAGGCTGTAAATAAAATTTTGTACAACAGGATAAAAAAACACTATTATAATAGTAACCAGCAACGGTGCTATGAATGCATAGCCTTTAAGGTTCTGTTTTTTATTTTTCATTATTTATTAAATAATTTTTTTCCCTGTGGTGCCGTTTTGATGCAGCACCACAGGCATTTTTTAATAATTTCCTGTTAACAAATGTGCGCTTAATATAGGCGCTTAACTTTAGGAAATCCATGTGAAGGATTTTTAGTCACAGTTTACTCCATGAACGGGAAATCCTCATTTGCCCAGATCTTATAATTTTCTAGAGCCTCAGGATTTTCTGTTCTCCATTTCTCTGCCGCAGCTTCATACTTTGATGCTGCTTCGGCTGCATCAATGCTGCCTGCAAGAAGTTCCTGGGTTATTGCATAACTGGCTTCTTCAACCGCACCAGGATGCTGCCAAGCATATAGCCATCCAGGCTTATTTTGTACAAGATCAAATAAGGTTCTATCAAGGTCTGTTTTCATTGAATCCCTTTCAAGTAGAGTAGAACCTGAAAATACACTTATCTGCTTATACATCTCATTCTGGATTTCTGCGCTGTAAAAGAACTCCAGGAACTTACCAGCTTCTTCTTTGTATTTTGCCGCTGCAGGAATTGCTACCGGCTGGCTGGAAACTGGAATAGTGCCTGCATATTCGCTGGTTGAATCAACAGGGGGAATCCATACAGCAACATTTTCCTCACCAAGAGTCTCGGCGATCATTGCCATATAAGCATTCCCTGAAGCATGTATCATTCCAACATTTCCCTGGAGGAACAGGTCCTGTCCTTCTGCAAGGCTTAAGGAGTTCACATCTG
>CAYGYY010000151.1:0-3210 GCA_964354265.1 uncultured Actinomycetota bacterium | reverse complement strand
ACCATAAAAATCATCCTCTATTTTACATTTTATGAACTTCTTTTATAATTTCCATATTTTTCTATAGCATAATAAGACATAATAGTATTTTCTATTGCTCTCGGACCTGGCTGCACATTATGTGTCATACCCATTATATAACCTCCGTTTTCTCCAAGAACTTCCAGAGCAAATCTAACAGCAGCAACAACTTCTTGCAGTGATGCATCTGGTATCAATTTCTGAACATCTATACCGCCCCAGAATGAAATATTCTTGCCAAATTTCTTTTTCACATCTATAAAATTAACAGAACCTGGCTGTAATACTTGAACAATATCCACCCCAGCTTCAATGAGCTCTGGCAGAAGATGATCTATATAACCACAGCAATGAAAGGCAAATTTAACATCTGAATTTATTTTTCTCAGCTCACTGGTTATTGTTGAATATTTGGGCGTTAAAAATTTATGAATCATTTCTCTTGAAATCATAGGCCGATCCTGTGTTCCCACATCATCACCTAGAAAAATTAAATCAGCCCCCATTTCCACCATCTTCTTACTTATATTAAGGTGATAATCCAGTATTTTGGTCATTAAATTGTCAGCCATTTCAGGATTTTCTATTAAATCAATTAAAAATTGCTGTTGTCCCCTTAAATACCATGCTGGTTCAAATATAGTTGAAGATATGCCGCCCATTATCCCATAATAATCGCCATACTTTTTAATGAGAACTTCAAGTTCTTTATAGCTTTTCGTGCTTACATTGGGTAATTCTAAATTTTCAATCAAATCAACATCTTTCGCTAACGGATGGTGCACCATTTCTATATATGAACCATTTTGATAATGGACCTTTTTCCATCCAATTCCATATTCATCATAAAAAATATCCTTTTTACCAAAGGTAATTTCAGTATTATCTTCTAAGCCCCAAACTTTCCCAAAACCTATTTCATATTGTAAGAAATCATGGCCAAATAATAAGTCTAAAGAATAAGGATTATCATCACTAATCTTAAATATAGATTTAAATTCTTTTGCTATTTCCGGAGTAAAGGAACAATGTTTTGGGATTCTGTCTGGATATTCATGATTTAGTGCCATTAAAATCCTGTCTTTAGGAATCATATCCAATCTCCTTTATATGATATAGATAATTAATTTAAAAATATTTTTACTCAATAAAAAATAATTCCAGCGTTTTTGCAATTAAATTATTCTTATAATCACGCAAATAATATTCAATACTATAAAGTCCTTTTTCCAGCATGTTTATATCAAGGTACCCTGCAGTAGTATTTTTTATATCCCCGTTAATTATTAATCCATTGAAAACTTTTTTAATAACCGCATTTTTATATTCATCCCTGATTATTATTTCCAGGCCTGTATTTGTTATTTTTTCATTATAATTACTTACTATAACCTTGATTTTTTCTGGTTTTTTTATACAGGTATTTCCATGCAGACCTGAAATATAAACAGGTTGGTAAACGTTCTGTATCAAAAAATATGCTAGTTTGCAGTTGCCTTTGATATCTGCAACGCCCCAATAGTATGTCCAGGCATCAAAAATCGTTATGAAAAAATAACCTGCAAAAATATCCGGGTATTCCCTCAAATACCCTATGATATTGCTTAATACTATAGCCTGGCAGGCCTGGGTCTCTTTCCAGTCATATTCAGTAAGTTTTCTGCCATAATAATTTATATCATCCTGTTCCCTGTTAAACATCCACAAAGGATTTGCTGACCACCTGAACTTTCCATAGACATCTAATACTTTTTGCCAGTCAGGCATGCCATCGATGCCAAATTCTGTAAAAATAGTAGCCTTTTCACCTTCAAGCGTATTTTTAACTTCATTTATTATCATGTAATTAGGCCTTACAGGGGGCACCATTGGACAGTAATGTATATCCCAGTAGGAGCCCGGCAAGGCAAAACCTGGGAAATCTTCCAGGATCTCTTTTCTTGTTTGAGCATAACTAAGTTCAGGTTTTTTGTTTTTAAGTATTTGCCTAACAAGATCATTGCTATACCATCCGGTTGGTAAAATCGGCCTTGATTTGTCTTCGCCTGATACCAGCTCCTGTACCTTTTCATACCAGCGAAACCTCCTGTAATCCTGTGTATCCTGAAGCACCTCATCGCCCATTTCCCATATTATAATACTGGGGTGATTCCTTAATGAGCGTACCATGGAAACTATGTCCCTGTTTGCATAAACCTCCATTTCCGGATGTGGCAGCCATACTTCAAAATAACCAGTCCATGAAAGCATATAGCCTAACTGGTCTGCAAATTTTGCTATCTTTGTATAATGGATCCTTGTGTCACTAGGATATCTGGAGCAATTTGCAAACATTTTTTTATGAAGCAGAAGATCCCTCACTATTGCCTTATCACCCGGACATAGCATTGATTCTCCATAATACAAAGTAATATCATGCGTGCCTCTTAAGACTACTTTTTTATCGTTTAAATAAAATTTGTTCCCGATTATTTTTATTGTCCTAATACCAAAGCTTTCGTAAATATCATCAATGGGCACGCCTTTTTCGTCCTCTAAAATAAAATGTGCAATATATAAATTCGGGTTATCTATATCCCAAATTAAAGGATCTTCAATATCAATATTTAAATCTATATCTTTAAAATTCATTGGAAGAATCTGGATCTCTTTTTCTATTTTAATTGCGTTTTTACTTTCAACAGGAAGCCATTCTTTTATTTCAACTATCAGCTTGCCCTTGAATCTTTTCCATGTACTGTTTCTTAAATCTGCTTTTAAATTTACTTTAGCTTTGCTTTCGCTAATGGATTCTGTGTATATATAAGCATTGTTTATATGATTCTTATTTGTGATTATTAAATTAACATCGCCTCCCAATCCAGACCATGCCTGGTCCAGCCAGTCCATTTCTTCCCTGCCTGATGAATATGGTGTACATGAATAATTAAACTGAAAACCGTTATAAAAAAAAGTAGGAATATTGCTTACAATGTTCTTACTTCTGACTGTTATTACAGCCTCGCCATTCTTATTGTGCGCCAATTCCTCAGTAACATTTATTTCAAAAGGAAACAAACCCAGGTGGTCAAACATTACAGGCACACCATTCATCCAAACATCTGTTATTAAGTTTGAGTTTTCAAAATTTAAATAAGCGACTGCGTCTTCATCAAGCGCTCTGAGCAACAGACCTATGACGGCGTAAAC
>CAYGYY010000150.1:0-3218 GCA_964354265.1 uncultured Actinomycetota bacterium | reverse complement strand
CCATATCGACCCTTTTCAAGGGAACGAATGGCTTTATGAAAAGCTTCTTTATAGTTTTTTCCGATGCTCATCACTTCACCGACAGCCCTCATCTGGGTACCAAGTTTATCTTCAGCGCCTTTAAACTTTTCAAAGTCCCACCGGGCAAACTTTACAACTACATAGTCCCCGGTTGGTTTATACTTATCCAGCGTCCCTTCCTTCCAGTACGGAATCTCATCAAGGGTAAGACCGCCGGCCAGCATAGAAGATATCAGGGCAATAGGAAATCCGGTTGCCTTTGAAGCCAGCGCAGATGAACGCGAGGTCCGGGGATTGATTTCAATTACAACCACACAGCCTGTGGCGGGATCATGAGCAAACTGTATATTGGTGCCGCCGATTACTTTAATTGCATCCACAATATCATATGCGTATTTTTGAAGTTGCCTCTGTAATTGCGCGTCAATAGTCAGCATGGGCGCAGTGCAGTATGAATCACCGGTATGAATACCCATAGCATCGACATTCTCAATAAAACAGACTGTGATTTTCTGGCTTTTGCTGTCTCTTACAACTTCAAGTTCAAGCTCCTCCCATCCAAGGACAGATTCTTCAATTAAAACTTGATTGATAGGGCTTGCAGAAAGCCCCCTGGCAGCAACTATTCTCAATTCATTTACGTTATAAACAAGGCCGCTACCAGTACCACCCATAGTATACGCCGGACGGATAACAACAGGATAACCAAGGTCTTTAGCAACATCTTCGGCATCTTCAATACTGAAAGCCGGCTTGCTTTTAGGCATTTTAATGCCAAGTTTATCCATTGTTTTTTTAAATTCAATTCTATCTTCACCGCGCTCAATGGCATCCACCTGGACACCAATTACTTTTACGCCATACTTTTCAAGGACACCAGCCTTTGCAAGCTCTGATGCAAGATTTAAGCCGGTTTGCCCGCCAAGATTGGGCAGTAAAGCATCCGGCCGTTCCTTTTCGATGATCTTGCGCATCGTTTCCAGATTTAAAGGTTCTATGTATGTCGTGTCCGCCATGCCAGGATCAGTCATAATCGTAGCAGGATTAGAATTGACCAATATGATTTCATACCCCAGATTGTGAAGTGCCTTACAGGCTTGTGTACCTGAATAATCAAATTCGCATGCCTGGCCGATAATGATGGGACCTGAACCAATAATCATTACTTTGTGTATATCATTGCGCCTTGGCATATTTAAGATCCCATTAAATGAAATTGAGAAAAGTATTTTGGGCAAATTAAACTATAAAACAGACAGGCTGTCAAACATAACTTTAAAACTTTTTTTTAAACTGTATAATCCCGGCTAATAATAAATACAAGTGGTATAATATTTCAAAAATATATTTATCTATCTTTGGGAGAAATAATTATGGAAAAACAAATAAGCATAATGCCCTGCCTGGATATGCAAAACGGCAGGGTCGTAAAAGGTGTTCATTTTGTCGGTATTCAAGATGCGGGAGACCCTGTAGAATGTGCCAAAGCCTACTGCACCGCAGGGGCCGATGAGCTTGCGCTGCTGGATATTACCGCAACTGTTGAAAACCGGCCAACAATGCTGGAAGTGGTAAAAAAAGTAGCAGAATTCACAACAGTTCCTTTTACAGTTGGTGGAGGAATTTCTGATGTTGCATCAGCTGCAGCAGTTCTTGGGGCTGGAGCCAATAAGATATCAACCAGCAGCGCAGCTTTCCGGAAACCTGAGATTATTAAAGACATGGTCAAAGAATTCGGCACTGAAAAAGTAACTGTTGCAATCGATGTCGATGTCAATAAAGCATTGCCATCAGGGTATGAAGTCTATATTGATGGTGGAAGGACTGCCACCGGCGCCGATGCAATTGACTGGGCAAAAAAAGTCGACAGTTTTGGTGTTTCTGTGATTTTGCCGACCAGCAAGGCTGGAGACGGTGCACGCATGGGCTATGATCTTCCGATAATAAAAGCTATGGCCAATGCTTGTTCGGCTGCCATTGTAGCCTCAGGCGGTGCCGGGAAAATGGAGCATTTCTTAGAGGCTATAAAAGCAGGAGCAACAGTTCTTCTGGCGGCATCGGTGTTTCATTTTCATATCATTGATATACAGGAGTTAAAAAGCTACCTGCGAAGCAGTGGCATAAACATCAAATAGAATCTTTCATAGTTATCTTTGTCAAATTTAATGTTTTATGATTGCTCTAAAGATTTTTTTAACCATGGCAATGAAAGGATTTATTTTATCTCTTCAGCTTCAGATTTTATTTTGTCGAGCAGCTTTTTTACACCAAGTTTTTCTGACCATAAATCCATATACTCCATATCCATTTTTCCATACTGGACCTCAAAAACATTTAAGGCATCATAATATTGCTTTTTGCTGTCATCTGAAAGTATGGACCAGTATAGTTTTTGGAGTATAGTATCTTCTACAGTTGAAACATATGCCTCAAAGTTAAAAAGTACTATTTTTTGCTTTCTTGAAAATCTACTTCTATCAAAATCACTGTCAGTTAATATCCAGAAATCAATTTTATCAGCTTCATTGATATCAAGAATGTTAAACTGGCTTTTATTCTTAATTGCTTCTTCAATTGATTTTTTATTTATATAATAGGCTTTTTTCGGAAAAGCTTTCATAATATTTGTAATATCCGCTGTAGTTATAAATACAACTACATCAATGTCATGAGTTGAACGTGGCATGCCCTGAAGACTTGAAACGATTGACCCGGTTAACATGTATTCAATATTGCACAGAGTTAAAGCTTTTACAGTTTTTTCTAATAATTCGAGTTGTGGCATTTATCTATCCGTTTCAGATATATTTCTTTTATTTCTTCTTCTGTGCATTCTGGAAACCTGTTCCTTAACCCCGTTAAAAAAAGCTGCCTGGTCAACAGGTTTAATTCAAAGCATTTTTTTAATCTGTCTTCAGGCGACATATTTCTTATGATTTTTTTATATTCTTTACAGGATTGATTAAATGGTCTCATGTATTTATTATATCATATAAAAGCTGGTTATACTGATGGGTATATATCTTTTCTGCGGCGAATTATCATCAGCCTTATTTCATATCCAATTACATCATAACGCAATCTGTAATCCCCAATCCTTAAGCGCCATTTTTACTTTCAATGTTCTACTCTGTTCTTGCCTTTTTCTTTGGCAACATAGAGCAGGTCATCTGCTTTTTTTATCAGCGCTGAAACAT
>CAYGYY010000149.1:0-3259 GCA_964354265.1 uncultured Actinomycetota bacterium | reverse complement strand
TGGGCAATACCGTCAATTGTTGTAGGGGTGATCTTTCGATGGCTCTTAAATCCAAGATACGGTGCTGTTAACAGGTTGTTAAACATGGCAGGCATCCAAACAACTGACTTGAACTGGTTGTCTGATTTTAAGTGGGCGCTTCCTGCAGTTATTGCCGCAGATGTCTGGCAGAACATACCATTATTTATAATTATAATATTAGCAGGATTGCAGGTAATACCTGACGATCTCTATGAAGCGGCTGATATAGATGGTGCGGGATCAATTAAGAAGTTCTGGAACATAACTTTACCAATGATAAAGTACCCGCTTTTAATAGTTACTATTCTTGGGACCATCTTCACAGTAAATGCTTTTGACCTTTTCTGGATAATGACAAGGGGAGGGCCGGCAGATGTTACAAGAGCCGCAACTTTATATACCTGGCAGATAGCGATGAAGAACTATAACACCAGTTATGGCTCTGCAGTATCTTATCTTATAATGCTGCTATCAATTATTATAGTATTTGTATACCTGAGGATCTTAGGTAAAAGGCAGATTTAGAAAGCAATATTTATTTAAAAAAATATAGGACTAAGAATAATAAAATGGCAACAAAAAGTCCGGTTTTCAAATTAAAACGAGTTTTACTATATCTTGCAGTTATAATATACACTGTTGCATTACTATTCCCTATATACTGGATCCTGACAACCAGTTTACAAAAAAGCGACGCAATAAACTTTATTCCTAAAGTTTTAACATTAGAAAACTATGTCACAATCTTTACTTCTGACAGATTCAGCATTGTAACACCTTTATTTAATAGCATCAGGGTTTCACTTTCAACTACAGCAATTTGCATTATACTGTCTGTGCTGGCAGCATATGCTTTTGCAAGGTTAAAATTTAAAGGTTCAAACACAGTATTTGTGATTTTGATTTTTACGGAGATGCTGCCGCCGATTGCACTTTTAATACCATTTTTCCTTTTATACCAGAGGCTGCATCTTTTCAATACCTGGTATGGCCTTGTTATAGGCTATGTCTCATGGCTGCTGCCTATTACAACCTGGGTCCTCTATAGCTATTTCCAATCGATTCCAAAGGATCTCGAAGAAGCGGCAAGGGCAGATGGAGCTACAAGAGTGGGCGCATTGTTCAAAGTAATACTGCCTGTTTCAGCCCCTGGCATCATATCTGCTACAGTAATCTGTTTTATGTTCAGTATGGGGGAATTCTTATTTGCCGTTACTGTAGCAACCGCAGAGAAAGCGCACACACTTACTGTTAATATGAATATTTTCATGACAAAATTCCAGATAGAATACGGGTATCTTACAGCTACAACAATTGTAACATTATTGTTCCCCGTTATACTTGTTTTAATATTACAGCGGTTTTTAATAGAAGGACTTACAAAAGGCGCCGTTAAAGAATAAATATTGTTTTTCTTATCAATTTAAATATGACAGGAGTTAATTATGAGCTTAAAGTTCACACCAAAAAAAAGGGTAGAACTTGTGTTGCAAAAAAAACCTGTGGATAAGGTCCCATTTACTTCATTCAACACTTTCTGGCTCGGGCCCAGTGTTGCAAATCCTGCAATGCCTCAACAACGATGGGTCCCGCAGTGCTCAACAGAAAGAGACTTAAGAAACAGGGGCTTATGCCTAATTGATATCGTTAATTTTTTGGGATATGGCGCTGAAAGACCAAATGTCAAAGTGAAGTCCTCGGTTTATGATAATAACGGCAGGATGTTTATAAGGACTGATTATGAGACCCCGGTTGGTAATCTATATGAGTTAAAAGAAATGGGTTATCTGACAATTTGGTGGCATAAGAAACTTTTTTCTAATCCTGATGATTTTAAAACTCTACTTTATATAATAAAAGATACAAATGTTTTTCCATTGTATGAAGCAGCTGAAAAAGCTATGGCAGATTATGGTGAAGACTGGCTCTTAAGGTGTGACCTCGGATTCGAACCGCTCCAGGACCTGATATCAGGTGAGTATATGAGTACAGAAAATTTTTGTATTCAGTGGATGGATAACAGGGATGAAATATTAAAGCTGTATAATGCGCTGATAGATATCAGGAGGCAGGTATATAGGATTGTTGCTGATTCTCCATTATATTTCGTCACTTATGGCGGAAATGTCCATCCAAAAATCATAAGTCCCGAAAACTTTAAAAAGTATTATGTACCCCATTATGAGGAAGCTTATGAAACAATGCATAAAAAGGGAAAAGTCCTGGGGGTCCATTTTGATGCAGACTGTGCAGCTTATAAGGATATTATTGCTAATCTCCCGATTGATATAATAGAGGCATTTACTCCCTACCCTGATACAGATATGACAATGAAAGAAGCAAGGCAGGCATGGCCGGATAAAATCATCTGGATTAATTTTCCTTCAAGCCAGCATTTGCAGCCAAAAGAAAAAATCATGCAGATTACCGAGCAGATAATTGACGACGGCGGTCCCGAAGGTCTGTTGATTGGCATAACTGATGATGTGCCTGAATTCAGGTGGCAGGAAAGCTTTACTGCTATTATGGATGCAATAGATAAGAAATCTGGAATAAACCATTAAAAAATCATTAGTGTCCTAAAGACAGTATGAAGGCAGAACAGACCTATAGAGAATTGCCAAAGAATTGCCATGATTTCAAATGGGCTTACTTTTTATGTTTTTATATAAACAATATTAAAAATAAATCGCATAAATCTTATAAAAGGAGTAAAGGCAGTGGAACTGACAAATGAAAAATTAATTGAGATGCTGCGGACAATGCTGGTAATCAGGGAATTTGAAACACCTCTTGACAGGCTTTTTTATGAAGGAAAGATCCCAGGTGCCATCCATCAGTCTATTGGCCAGGAAGGTGCAGCAGTAGGGACAGTTTTTGCGCTGGATAAAACCGATTATATCTTCACTTTTCACCGAAGCCACGGAAACCTGATTGCAAAAGGCCTTGACCCTAAATATATGATGGCTGAACTGATGGGGAAAGCCACCGGTTACTGCAAGGGCAAAGGCGGGTCAATGCATCTTACCAATCCCAAATTAGGGGCTATGGGTTCAAACGGTATTGTTGGGATAGTTACGGTTCTTGCCAATGGACCTGCGCTTTATAGCAAGCTGAAGGGTAAAAGCGAGGTCTCAGTTGCCTATTTTGGTGATGGAGCTTCAAATCAGGGTTCAGTTCACGAGGGCATGAATCTTGCATCAATCTGGAAACTTCCTACAATATTTGTCCTGGAAAA
>CAYGYY010000148.1:0-3369 GCA_964354265.1 uncultured Actinomycetota bacterium | reverse complement strand
AAACTTTGAAGAGGAGATTTTTAATCTTCAGGAAGCAATAAAGAATTATGACCCCACCATTTATGGATTTAAATGGGCCTGTGAAGATGGGCCCGGGATACAGCTGGAACCAGTTGGCTACAGGGGTTATATTGAAGGGCGCCCGGTAAGACAGATAGATTAATTAGTATAATACCAGATCAGCGTGATAGCTCTGAAGCGATTTTACAACCGTATCATTTGACTGTCTGGCCATGATAATTATTGGGCTTATAATAATTGTAGATTATGTTTCCGGAATATAATCTGGCTAATCCTTATAAAGCAATTTGCATAAAATGCGGGAAATGTTCAAAAGTCTGTACGATGAGCCTTGATGTGATGGAAATGGTGCGGTCAGAGAAAATGGGGAATCCTGAATGCATACTTTGCGGCAAATGTGTGGACACATGAGTGTAGAATTTATCTTACTTCAGAGGTTAAATCAAAATTTTCTATAAAACTCCTGGTACTGATGAACTTTAGCAGACAGCCATTTATTTCAATTTCATCATCAAGATTTAAATTTATCACAAGTGCCATACCTGGTTTATATGTCTTTATAAAACTTCTCATTGACTGGGAGATTGCAGGTTTCAACACCGGCTTTCATATCGCCAAATGTCTGTATGGAGCATATCGCGCGGGGGCAATAATTTCTTTTCTTACAGCATTTCTGCAATGGCAAGACAGCACTTCCCACTAGTCCAATTTGAAAGTTAGGATTTAGGCCAGTAAAATACAAAAAGGAATTTACTTGAAAATCGATAATTGTTCATGCTTGATGGTTTGAAATTGTTCAAATTGCAAATTATACACAACACTGTTTGTAAATTTAAATAATGTTGTGTAAAATAATAACAGATAAGGAGATGTGGGGAAAATGATATTAGACTTACTTGTTGCAGAAAGTAAAAAAAATTTGATACTTAAAAGAGAATTAAAAAATAATATAAGCAAGCTGCCAAGAGGGATCATAAAAGAGAGAAGGGTAAAGGACAAAACCTATTATTATCTTGCCTATAGGGAAAACAGAAAGGTTATAAACAAATACATCGGTGATGACTCTTTTAAGGCTAAAAAACTTTCTAAACTTGTGGAGGAACGAAAAGCTTTTGAAAGTCAGCTAAAGCAGCTGCAGAAGGACTGGAAAATATACAACAAGGTAGGAATAAAAGAAAGCAGCGAAGAACTCAGACAAGTAATAACAGAAAGTGCTATGGGCAACGATTTCAGCCTGTCACTCAGGGGGTTTCTCGATGTTTTTTACTCTTATAAGTATGATAAAGAAAAAATATTTAGCTTGATTAAGCGGGAGCCGCAGTTCTATAAAAACGTCCCGGATTATCAGTATGCCATGTGCGCAGCTACAGCAAACAAGCTGGCCAACGATTATGATCTTAAGGTTCCATCCTGGGTATGGAAGGACAGATATTATATGAAGGAAATGTACTTTGGCGGTATCCGAAAAGGCAGGCTTAGAATATACAATATGCTCTATTCCCCGGCGGAATTCAAGCATCGGGGGTTGTTTTTGGATGAAAACATATTGCTGCGTGTGTAAGGAGGCATAGAAATGGAGCAGTTTTATCTGGAAAAAGAAGAAATACTTAAAAACTTTGAGCTTATAAATGAAGAACTTAAATTAATCGATATGCATGGAGAAATTCTAATCACTGGAGGTGCATCCATGTGCCTGGTGTTTTCTGCAAGGTCTTCAACGAAAGATATCGACGCGGTATATGAGCCCAAGACCATTATCAATGATATAGCGGCTAAAATTGCATTACAGAAAGGAATGCCAAAATCATGGCTAAACGATAGTGTCAAAGGCTTTATGAACGAAAAAGCCTATGAAAAGAAAATGTTTCTTAAAAACTATTCCAATCTGAAACTCTATTCAGTATTACCGGAATATCTGCTGGCAATGAAGTTAATGTCATCCAGGATGGAATCTGAAACTGACATAAAGGATATCATCTTTCTGATGAAGTACCTGAAAATAGATACCAGCGAAAAGGCAAACCAGGTAATAGAGACCGCATTTAAAGATGAACACATTTTACCCAAAACTAGGTATGTCATTGAAGAGTGCTTGGAAAAAATCCGGCAGGAAAAAGAAAACAATACTTCTGATAACTAAAAAAATAAGCAAAAAGAACCGTCCCCAATGCTTCATTTTGTTTGCGCATGCATAGTTGGCGTAAAATAAATATCTTTATAAAAAATTTTTATCTTGATATAGTATTTTATGTAAATTCATCAAAAATAATGCTTTTAAAACATGGAAAGTAAATTAAAAAAAATTAAACAAACTATATATAATCTTGCTATTAAGAATAAAGCAGTTTTTGCTCTTTTATTTGGATCATATGCACGAGGAACTGAAACTGAACATTCAGATTTAGATGTAATTTTTGTGGAAGAAACAGATAAACCTTTTTTAAAAAGATTGGATCCTTATTTTTCACCATTATCAGATTTAATGAATGGCGGAGTCGATGTTTTTGTCTATACACCTGATGAGTTTATAAAAATGCAAAAGGGGTTTTTTATTCAAAGAGCTATGAAAGAAGGAGTTGTTATTTTTGAGTCAGGAAAATTACAAGGAAGATTCTAAAAGGTGGTTAACCCAGGCCAAAGCAGATATTAATGCGGCACAGGGAAGTATAAGAAATCAAAATTATGAATGGGCGTGCTTTCAATCACAGCAGTCTGGAGAAAAAGCACTAAAATCTTTATGGTATTATTACTCTTTTGAACCCTGGGGGCATAGCGTTGCTAAGCTAATTCAGGAATTTCCCAATGCTGAAATAAAAAAATCCTTATCTTCATTGTTGAATAAAGCTAAAGAGCTGGATAAATTATATATACCAACAAGGTATCCTAATGGTTTACCGGATCTCACACCTTCTGAAGTTTATACTGAAGAGGAGGCTTCTAAAGCTGTTGAATCATCAACAATAATTCTTGAACAAATTAAGAAAATATTACAAAATCAATAATCTTACAGAATTCCTCCAGAGTTGTAATCAGGGAGGTACAAGCTGCTTTAAAGTATTTCAAAATAATCAAACCCCACAGGGATTATAGAACTGAAATGTTTATTATCAAGGGTCAAAATTTGATTAATTTTTAACCTTTCAGCAATTGCAACTATAGAACCATCGACAAATCCAATATTTAAAGATTCATATTTCTTTAAGATTTCGACTATTCTTAGTATGTCGACAAATTTTAGGATTTCAATTTGAAGATTTACCGATATTATTTCTTCAAGAAATTTTATTTCAGTAATAGGCCCAAATTTTTTATTCAACATATAACAGGCTTCAGGGATTACCGGGGAAG
>CAYGYY010000147.1:0-3395 GCA_964354265.1 uncultured Actinomycetota bacterium | reverse complement strand
AGAAAACCATGCAAAATGAAAATCTTTAAGATTAGCTGTAGCATCAGTAAAGCTTAGAAAAAAAGAATACGCCAGGGGGAAAAAAAGAACTACAAGTACTGCTATAACTGTGGGTGCAATTAGAATGAAAGCCAATCTGCTTTCATAAGCTTCCAGGTTAAAAAAACGTTTTAAGCCAGAACTTTCTTTTTCTTTCATCTTCCTTAAAAAGAATTCTTTACTAACAGTAATTTTTACTTTAAGTATCCTGGTCTCATTTTCTTTAGAGACCAGGATACTGTCTGCAATTTGTTAATAATGCTTTATATTTATTTTACATAAGGAGCATAAATACCATTATCAACTGCTGCATCAAGTGTCTCGTATGAATCTCCAAGGGCCTGCATATTCTTCAAGCATTCCTCTGCAGTTATCTGATCCTGCAAATACTTATGTATTTCTGCCATACAACTGGTAATAAGGCTATTGCTGTCTTTTATCGGGAACATCCTTGGAGTCTGGTAAGGTAATGCTTTTATTACCGCTCCAAGCCATGGACGTGAGTCTATTATCGAGCTATCCTGCCATTCCTGATTATAAAGTGGGGTCATAAATTCATTCATCACCCTGTTTCTCATATTCTGGTGTGAAACCAGGTATTTGATCAATGCCATTGATGCTTCCTTATTTGGAGAAGCACCGGTAACGCCCAGGTATTCATTCCCTTCCACAGTTGCATATGTTCCTGCAGTCTTACCAGGCAGAGGGAAAAAGCCCACATTTTCTTTCATTGCTTCATCAAGAAATCCTGCATACATTTCCCACTGCTGCATCATTGCAAGTTCTCCTGTATTAAACAGGCTGGTAAGGTCATAGTGGGAACTTACTGTAACTTCTGGTGGAACAAGTTTTTCGTCAAATAACCTCTTGAAGTATTCGATTGTTTCCTTATTGCCAGGGGTATCAAGAAGCATATGTACTTTTCTATCAATAATCTCAAAAGGATCTTGCCCGAATGCTTTTTGGAATTGCTGATATGTAACCCAACCGGTATCTACGCTGAAATCAAAGAGAAAAGCTGGTTTGTCTACAACTCCATCATTATTTGTATCCTTGCTTAGTTTTACTATCCAGTCATAAAATTCTGCAAGAGTCTGGGGGGGAGTCAATTCCGGATCAAGTCCTGCTTCTTCTAAAAGTGCCTTATTATAAAAACAAATTTCATATGATGGTAAAAACAGGAAAGCAGGCACTTTACCGTCGACTGAGGTCATTGACATTTGCAGGTCTTCTGGAACATTCTGCATTTCTACTGACATATAATCTGATATGTCAACAAGCGCATCTGTGCCGCCCCACTGGTCGAGCCATGGTCTCCACAGGTCGACGATATCATAAGCATATTCTCCGGATTCCAAGGCTATGGGAACTTGCTGGAACAATACATCCCATCCAACAACATTATCTTCAACTATAATGCCTGTTGCATTTTCAAACTCGTCAACCACATTTTCTAAATTCTGAAGTGCAGCATCAGGGCTCATAATAAGTCTTATTGTAGTACCTGCATATTTTTTGCCGTCTTCAATTGCTCTTGCCTGTTGAGCATCCAGATCGCCCGGTTCGGCTGGAGCCATGGTTTCTTCTGCCGCACTTGTTTCTGCAGAAGTGGTTTCAGCTGCTGCCGCTGTTGTCTCTGCCTCCGCAGCAGTTTCTGTGGTATCTGAAGTCTGGCATGCAGTAATACCAACACTTAAAACAATGGCCAGCGTTAAAAAGCATATCAATATAATTTTTAAAAACCTTTGCATCTTTTTTTCTCCTTAATAAAAATTGATTACGAACTTAGTATTGTTAATGAAGTTATCACCTCCTGCGAATGATAGTCGTTTTTATTAAAAACAGATTTGTTTTTTTCACCTCCTTGATTTTAAAAAGTTAGAAACAAATAAAAAGTTATGATTCTGATAAATATTGCTTTTACCTGTTTAGACATTTAGATTCTGTTAGGTTCTGAAAAATCGTCTATAAAAATTATTTGATTATACTTTTGGAATTCTAAACTGGATAAACCAGTTTAAGTAATTTTACATTATCTATTTTCGTTGTCAATAATCCAAATATCCTGAGTTTACATCTTTATATTTTATGGTTCTTTTAATATTAAAAGTTAAATAGGTAATCTTTTAATATTTAAAACGCTAAAATAAACTCCTTTCTTGATACATATTCTTCCAGCTTATGGCAGTTTTTTATATCACCCGGCCCATATATGAAGTTATCATCTGAAATAGCTTCAAATTTCATGCCATCAATATATACTATATCAAGATTGCTGCATAATAGTTTAGATAGATAATAGCAATCAGGCTGCTACTCATTGATTTCCATTTTTTTAAGTCTTTCCTCCATATATTCGAGGTGTTTATGCATTGCTTTCCGCGCTTGTTCCGGATCTTTATTACTCAAGGCCTCATAAATCTCTTTGTGCTGGGTAAAAGATTGTTTACGGTCCTTTATGCCAAGATAGTCCTTTTCGTATTTTTCAAGGACAAGCAAAAGCTCATTTAAAGAATTCATTACTGCAGTGAGTATCTTATTGTCTGCAGCTTCAAAAATACTCTGGTGAAACATGAATTCAGAATATATGAAATTACTTTTATTATCTAAACTGTTTTCTGAATCATTAAGATAATACCCGATTTTTTGAATATGGTTCTTGTTTGCTTTTTTTGCTGCCATCTGTACTAGACTTTCTTCAAGAACACTCCTTGCTTCAAAAAGTTCTTTTATCTTTATCGAATGGACAGCTTTTATAAACCTGAATGGGTTTATAAGTATGTCTGAAAAGGACTCCTTTATATAGGTTTTTTTACCAGGGATGATTTCAAGAACACCCATTACATTCAAAGCTTTAAGAGCCTGCCTGAGGGAAGTCCTTGAAACCCCGAGCTTTTCAGAAAGGACTCTCTCTCCAGGCAGAAAATCCCCAGGTTTTAAGTCACCGTTTTCAATCAGTTTTTCTATTTTTTCTATTATCTGGTCTATAAGTACAAATTTTTCCACGGGTTTTATTTTATCCAAATAACTCATCACAAACCATCCATTTCTAAAAAAAATATATCAGTTATTCTAATACAGAAAATAAAAAAATGTTATATTTTTAGTCCTTAGTAGCTTGCTTTACAATAAATTCTGCAGTCAATCCGAAAAGCTTCATCAGTTCCCAGGGTTGTCCGGATTCACCGAACCTGTCTTTTACGCCGATCATTTTAAATTGCAGACTGGAGTTAAGTCCACCATTTTCAGCAATAATACCTGCTACAATGTTTCCAAAACCGCCTGCCTGGTGTTCCTCTGCGGTTATCATTATTTTTGTTTCCCTGGCAGCACTGATTATTGCCTGGCTGTCAATA
>CAYGYY010000146.1:0-3408 GCA_964354265.1 uncultured Actinomycetota bacterium | reverse complement strand
AGGAAATAGAAATCGCTGACAAATCAGGCCTTGCCGGCTGGTTATCAGATGAAATGAACCTGATAAATAGCCAAAGAACTGCCATAACAGAGATGTCAATGCCTGAAGGTGCAAATAAATCTGACGAAGAGCTGCTGGCATTTTCCAAAAACATAAAGACAGCAGACAACCTGGTAACAGAGATTACATTTCTTCATATAGCTTACCAGACTTTAAACGATGCCATAATCGCTGATGCAACTGGTAGCCAGATAAGCAAATACAATAGCGCATTCCAGGAATGGAAAAGTAACTATGACAAGAGCATTAATCCACTGCTTGTCCAGCTTTCCAAAAGTAAAATGATACTACAGGAAATGATGGCCGCGTTGTATAAAGCAGATGAGATAGCAGCATTAGCTGATATTGATGAGATTATAGCTAAATTGAAAGTCACTGGTGAGCAGATAATCGCTTTTGAAAATGATGAAAGAATAAGCGATGAAGACATGGAGTTTTTAACAGGCGTATGGGGATTTTACTACTCCACTGCACTGGCCCAGTTTACTGATGCGGCAATCCTTAACCCGCCTGTTATTACTACTGATAAATCAATGAGTGTGAGCGAAACACAATCAGCGCTGGCAGGTTTTTCCAAAATGGGTGTAAGTAAAAGTTACCTGGCATTGACAGGTTTTTCCATCCCATTTTCAATATACAGCGTTGAAGATGCAGCAGAATTGTTACGCTCAGCAGCAAATTCCAGCGGCTCTATGTATGACACCATAACAGGCACGGCATCACAGTTTGCGGGACAGATTATTAATAATGCATCTGATTCAGCAAAGAAGCTTGTCTCTGATTTCAGGACAGCACAGAGAGCAGTCTCCGGCACCATTGGCGTTATTGGAAAGGGGGCGCAACTGGCGTCTGTCCCTATCGATGCAGCATATGACAGCGTTTTCGGCACAGGACAGAAATGGGGCGTAATGGGAGAGACCATAGATGATCTTGCAAGGCAGACAGAAAGGGAAATAGCTGAAGGTAGGCTGGGCGTATCAGAATTAAGAGACACCATCGCAATCCTTGATGAAAGCACCAAGATGGCTGGTAATGTGACAGGCTGGCTGGCAGAGACTGCAACTAATAATAAGATGATAGGGGCGGGCACAGCATATGTAACCAGGCTAATTGGTTCAGGGCTTACTGAACTTGGCAAGTCTGTCGTAAAATTATCAAATCCCACCTCTACCCCAGAGGAGATATTTGAAGGAATCGCCGGCATCGTCCTTACCACATTGGGCGGAGACACTCTTATAGAAGGCGCAGGTCTTGCAGAAAAGGGAACACATATTATACGTGAGGTATTTGGCGACAGCTGGAAGAGCGTACTGGAAAAATATGTGGGCAAATGGGCCCAGGATGTCAGCAAGGCTGTAATCAGGCAGCTGGACGGCATTGATCCTGATGAATTTCAGGGTGAATTGGATGAGGAAGCAATAAATAAAATGGTTGATTTATTGGTGAGGTCAACCGGTGAAGAAAATATTAAGGACCTTGCTGCTGAGGGAATGGGAGAAGCTATAGAATCCCTTATTGAAATTGCAGGTCTCACTGACAGCGATCTTGATGAGCTTGTCGCAGACGCAACTGAAGATATGAAAGATGAAGATGAAGGCACAGATGATGAAAAAGATGACAGCAAAACAAGCAATGATAAAGCAGATAATAAGGACATTGGCAATGACACCAAATCCGGTACCGATAAAGAGATTTCAGATATGACAGAAGCTAAATATACATATTCTCAGGTAGATATAGAAAAACTTGAAGGATTACAGGCGGTGCCTTTTGAAGGACTTGATGCATTCTTAAGTGAATATTTTGGTTTTGTTGATGGAGTGGATTACGACAAGATGGAATACTGGGAGAGAAAAAGCTCTGAAGGTGATTATACAGCAGGTCATGAGAATTCTTCAGGTGAACTTGTTGGATGGAGAGTTTGGTATAGAGCAGGCAAGCCATTCAATGCAGATTATCTTAATAAGGTAGCTGCACCATATTTATTTACAATAAATTTTAGCGAAGACGGTAAGATAGAGTATATCTCATCCAGATTGGAAAACTACGAAGCATTAATACGTTTTAGGGATGGATACATATTCAGTGCAAATATAACACCTGATAATAATAAAACCTCTACCATCATAAATTATAAAAATGGTAAGCTTTCAATAATCAGCCTATTAGAAAACCAGATACTTGTTGATAAGAAACAGTATTATGATAATGGAAATCTTGCAGACCATTATATGTGTAATTCTAATGGCAATGTTGAAGGTGCCTGGACCAATTATCATGAGAATGGCAATCTGGCAACAAGCTATGATTATGTTGATGGAGAAAGAAATGGTGCATTCAAACAATTCTATGAGAGTGGCAATATACGGCTTGAAGGTCAATTTGTAAATGGTAAGGAACACGGTATATTTACAAATTATGCTGAGGACGGCGGTGTCATTACTACATACAACTATGTAAACGGCGAACTACAGTAGGGTTAATGAAAATCCACCATTTTCATTTAAGAGAGTTTCAGGCTTTCTGCAAATTTAGCCACTTTACTTATTCTTTCAAATTTTGCATCTGGAGGAGTAGTATCGGCAAAACTTAAAATTATAACAAATTAATTTAACAGAGTTACCTTAATTTTGTCCATTGGTTTGTATACAAAAATTTATATGCTTTAAATAACATACATACCGGAATGGCTGGCCATAGCGAACGATGTTAGAACCAGGATTGCAAGCTCGGATAAGGATATTTTTATATCTGAATTGAGTTTTTAATTTTATATACCCTATTTTACTAATAGTAACAATACTGACCTTTACAAGTCGATTATTTATTTTATATGTTAATCAAGGAAAGCCATAGATGCAATCAAGATTATACCAATTGCAAAAATACATAAACCAATTGACCCTGTTATAATTCCAATCCTATCAAATTTTTCACCTTCTATATAGGAACTTTCTCTCTTAATTCTCTTAATATCCATTGTCCCGCAAACTATTGCAGCAATTCCACACCATAATGATAGAGGGGGAAATATAGACAGTATTCCTGTTATAAGTGAAGCCATAGATAGACTACTATATTTATTTTCCTTCACTTCCTTTATTTGAACTCCACACTTTGGACAGGTTACAGCTTCCTTGCTTATAGGTTTTGCACAATTAGGACAGTATATTTCATCAGGTTGTTTGACTTGGACTATTTCTTCTTCCATTTTTTATCTCTCCCTTATAGATATTTTGATGCTTGAATTAATTTTTTAATATCAAGACATTATAGAAAATATTAAGTCACTGTCCTAAATATCCCAAAATGATAAAAATTAAATTAAACAATATCCAAGAGGATGTA
>CAYGYY010000145.1:0-3410 GCA_964354265.1 uncultured Actinomycetota bacterium | reverse complement strand
GTGACCTGTATGTGGTGCAGTTCAAGGACACGTTTAAATTCCCGGATTTTTTTGTCCGGAGGCGGTTTCAGTTCCCCGCTGCCGTTATAAGGTATGAGATTAACAAAGCAAAGCATGCCTCCAAGCAAACCAGCCAGTTTTACTGCCTGTTGCGGGCTGTCATTTATTCCATCCAGCAGCACATATTCGAACATCACTCTCCTGTTTGTTGCCTGGATGTATCTTTTTACTGACCCGATGATTTTTGAAACAGGATATTTCCTGTTAGCCGGCATGAGTTTTGACCTGAGTTCATCATCTGGGGCATTAAGTGAAATCGCAAGGTTTACCTGAAGCTGTTCTTCACCCAATTTTTCAATACCTTCAGTAATGCCGCACGTAGAGACAGATATCTTTCTTGCTCCAATATTAAAGCCTTCCCTGTCATTAAAAATCCTTACAGAACCAAGGACATTATCATAATTTAAAAAAGGCTCACCCATACCCATGAAGACGATATTGGTAATCCTTGCATCCTTGCTTTTTAAAAAGTATGAGAAAAACAATACCTGCAGCACTATCTCGTAAGCACTGAGATTGCGCATAAAACCTGCTCTTGCTGTCCTGCAGAAAACACAGCCCATAGGACAGCCTGCCTGGGAAGAAACACATACAGAATTCCTGCCATCTTTATGCCTTAAAAGAACAGTCTCGATTTGAAGCCCGTCACCAAGCTGCAACACTGACTTGAAATTGCTTCCCTGGATAGACGTAATAAGATCAAAATCAAAATGTATGGGTATACTTTCCTCCAGTTTATCCCTGAATGCCAGGGGAAGCGCTGTTGCTGACTGCCAGGAACTTATATTGTCACGAAAAAGCGCTGTTTCAACCTGCTTTTTCCTGAACTGCTTTTCTTTTTTTATAATCTCAAAAAGTCTTTCAATATTCATTTTTCAATATTAAACTAATCAAACAACCTGAAACTGCCGATAATAAAATAATAAAGTAATATTTTATATGATATTTATATGATTCACTGTATATTTTACAGGAATTCAAAAATAACAGGAATTTAAACAGGTAAACCAGGAAAATGAAGAAAAAACTAACAGCCTTAAAAGCTCCATCTATATTTATAATATTAATTATATTACTGTTATTAACCGGCTTGTCCGCCATGCTTACTTCCTGCGGGCCTCCGTCGCTGGCATTTGAACCGGTAATCATCTCATCATCCATTGATAAAGATAGCAGTGAGCCGATTAGTCCTTCTGCAGAATATGACATCAACACCAGGCAAATATATGCAACAATAAAATATAAAGGAGTCATGGGCCAGGATTCATGGCGCTTCAAATGGATATACAAGCAGACTGGTGAGATTGTTCTTGATAACGGGGATAAATATAATGCCAGCGAACCTGACGGATACTTCCAGGGCATTGTAACTTCCAATATCTTTATTGCAACTGATGACAAAATAATACCTCCCGGAAATTATACTATCCAGTTTTACCATAACGGCAAGATAAAGGGTTCGGCTGATTTTTCTGTAAACAAGCCGAAGATGACTGTTATTGATGTCACCCTTGCAAACAAAATAGATGAAAGAGGCGCCCCCGTTTCTGTAATTGACCAGTTCAAGACTTCAGAGACTGCATATGCCTGTATAAAAACAGATTATGTTATTTCCGGAAATACATTCAAAGCATTCTGGAAAGATTCTGAAGGCAATATTATAAATGAAGCCTCTATTGAAATAACAGAAGATTACTATGAGGAATCTTATATATGGTTCAACCTGGAACTGGAATCAGGGACATCGCCTGTAAAACCAGGCAATTACAGCGTTGAAATACTGTTGAATAACGTGATTGTAACGGAATCTGATTTCGAAGTAATCCAGGGGGAGCCAGTCACCTTTGAACAGGGCATAACTTATACAAATGATAAATTCGGTTTTGCTATAGATATTCCGGATGGCTGGACCTACGAAGAAAGGCCATCAGAAAACATGATTATGATAGAAATGACTCCAGAAAAAAATGATGCCATAAGTTTCGCCTTTATAGCAGCGTTGGCTTCGCCTATTAAGCCATATGATGAATTTGCAAAAGCAGATTCTGAAAGTTTTGCAGAAGAAAACCAGTGGACACAGATAGGTTACCAGTCAAGGGACTATGGCCTGGGTAATGGAACTCCAGTAAAAGAAGTAATGTATTTGTACCAGGATGCTAATGGCAACCAGTATGTAACTGCATACAGTTTTATAGAATATAATGAAAATGTTTATGTGCTTTATGCAACTGCAGATTACAAAGCCTCCGGAGATATTACTGAGGCTGCATACTACGGGATACTGGATTCCCTTATATTGAAATAAAACTTATTGCAATTATTATAATTTTGTGTTTTTATCTTTTCAGTATAATTGCTAATACGTGTACATCGCAATATCTTTTTTGTATATGTATTAGCATTTTTATTTTATTAAAAGGTTTTTAAGTACCGGCATCTCTATTTGTCCATAATTTAATTGTTTGCCATTATTGTTATTTAGGGTAAAATTAAAACCTGGACAATTTGCACAGGTACAAACCGGTTTCAATCCTTTTAATATATTTTTAAAAAAACTTGCAAGTTATCGGGAGGAGGGAGCAAAATGATAAAGATTCATAAGACCAGTGAAAACCTTACCTGCGAAACAGAAATAATAGAATGCGGCTGCTGGATACATCTTGAAGACCCGGATGCAGACGAAGTGGAGATGGTCGCAAAACAGACCAGACTTGACAGGGATCTGCTCAGGGCAGCTCTTGACAAAGAAGAAAGCTCCCGTATGGAAGTGGAAGACGACCAGATGCTTGTGCTTCTTGATGTGCCGGTAATGGAAGTGGTTGAGACCACAGCCATGTATTATACGATCCCGCTTGGAATAGTTTTTAATGATGATTATATTGTAACCGTATGCCTGCAGGACAATAATATAATCGATGATTTTTTTGAGCAGAAAATAAAGACTTTTTATACATTTAAGAAAACCAGGTTCATACTCCAGATACTTCTCAGGATCGATAAGTATTACCTGAGCTTTTTAAAGCAGATAGACAAGGCAAGCAAAAATATAGAAATAAGCCTTATGAGATCGACCAGGAACAAGGAACTCATAGATATGCTTGCGCTTGAAAAAAGCCTGGTATTTTTTTCCACTTCCCTTAAATCCAACCAGACTACACTTGAGAAAATGATGAAACTTAAGGAAATGAAAAAGTATCCTGAGGATGAAGACTTACTTGAGGATGTCTTAATTGAGAACAGCCAGGCTATTGAGATGACAAACATCTACAGGGATATTCTTTCCAACACAATGGATGCTTTTGCCTCTATTATAAGCAATAATTTAAATGCAGTAATGAAAATACTGACTT
>CAYGYY010000144.1:0-3423 GCA_964354265.1 uncultured Actinomycetota bacterium | reverse complement strand
AGCCTGAGCATCTATTGCGGCCTGTTCCAGCAGGGCGGAACAGGCCGCAATAGATGCTCAGGCTGCAGCAAAAAAATGATATTAAAAAGCTATAGGAAATATAGCATAAGCGCAAATATAAACCCGGTTCTTTTTAAACCGGGTTTATATTTTTTAGAATAATAGGTTAAATCATCCTGGCTTTATTTTTCTCCATTTGCAAGTCTTTCTTTTAATCGCTGCACCGGGTCGCTAGGTTCCTCTTCTTCATATTCTTCAGGACCCCCCTGTGCTCCTGCAAAGTAAGCCTGTCTTCTTACTGTCCTTCAAGTAAGTTCTCCGGGGCATCTATCATTTACTATCTAAAAACAAATTATCAAAGTCAACCGCTTGTGCATATTAAAAGAAAAGCAGGATTAAGGGAATTATAGCGTTATGAAATAATATATTTTATAATGCTTTAATATTATTAAACGCTCTATTTTTTGTTTTTTTAAAATGATTTTGAAGATAGAATATTTTGGAGATAGAGCATTACTTTCAGAGGGGAAATAAAAATGAAAAAACTATTAATACTATTTATTTCAGCAATCATAATAACCTCCCTGGCATTTGCCGGATGTTCCCAGAGCGACGCTTCATACAAGATAACTGAGGAAGATCTTGCAAATCTTGAGTATAAAATAGACATTACTCCAAGCGGTGTAGCCCAACTGGAAGACGGCAGATACAGTGTGGAAGCAGCGCCCGGTTCAGCTTCTAAAATAGAAGTGGAATTAACTCAAAACATTGCATATGGTGATTTAAACAGTAATGGAATAGAGGATGCATCGGTCATATTATTGTCGGATGGCGGAGGCAGCGGCTCATTCTATTATGTTGCCGCAGTAATGAATGAAGAGGATGGTCTAAAAAGCACGAATTCTTTATTTTTAGGAGATAGGATCAAGATCCAAAACATATCGATTGATTCAGGGCTTATCAGTGTGGAATTTCTTACCAGGACAAAGGACCAGCCTATGACGGAGGAACCGACTGTTGAAGTGACCCAGATTTTTAAAGTCCGGGATGGAAATCTATCGCTGGTTTCAGGGCATGCAGTTTTAGGGGAGGACTCTATTGGTATATCCCTTGATACAATGGGACTTGCTTATTCCTGGCAAGCTCGCCTGGTGGATGCTACACCATACCAGGAGGATATGCCTCTCGGGCCTAATGGATTGCCAAAGCACTTAGAGATAACGCTAATTCCGACAGATGCGGATGAAAGCCCTGAAAGCAATCCTGTAATATATATAATACCTGTAGAGGCGTATAAGCAACTGTGGGAAGAGAACGACGATGATTCAGTCAGTATGGAAGTTGATGCTATAGATGGAATGCTCCAAAACAAACCTGATCCTTTCCCGGCAAGTAACGTTCCGGTTCTCCCATTTGAGGAAGTTTCCGGTGATAATGATTTTTCTGTACAGGGTAAGTTCATGGAATTTGATAAATGGGAAGGCTACCGTTTCGTTGGCCGCTTTGCTCTGGCATTTGATCCAGTGACAAATGCTGGCATGCGCTATATTGTCCAGGGATTTGCAGGTGATAATGATGATTACCTGGTTGCCTTCTTTTTTCCCGTCACAAGCCCGAAACTACCTGATTTAGATAATATAGATCCCGAAGATTATGAAAAAATGTCTGATGATCCTGATGCATACCTAAAAGACATGGCAGACATGCTCAATGGATTTAAGGAATCAGACTGGGAACCAAGCCTTGCCTTACTTGATGATATCCTGGCTTCGCTTGATATTACAGTTTCAGTAGCAGAAAAAGAACCGGCAGAAGAAGAAAATATTGTCAGTAAAAAAGGAACAGTGGACAGGATTTCAAGCGATTCAATAGAGCTTAGCGCAGACGGGGGCATAATACCTATCTACCTTGATGGATACCAGCTGCCAGAGGAGTTATCTGCCGGAGACAAGGTATACGTGGAGTACCTGGTGGATAAAATTGCTGAGCAGAATATACTTAAATATCTGGAGATATTAGAGGAATATGGACCATCTGAAGCTCCAACTATTAAGATTGAAATATATGAGGGACCGACTTATGTTCCAAATGAGGAAATATGCTATTATAGAGTAAAAGCAACTACTACCGGATCACCAACCCCATATATTACCTGGAGCAGGGACGACAGCAAAGGTAATCTTGGTTCAGATAAGGCCCAGATAAATCTGAATGATGCAGGCGAGAAATACACGCTTACTGCAACTGCAAAGAACAGTGCCGGCTCTGCAACTGCTAAAATTGACCTTGCATGGGGCTGCAATAGGCCTCCTGTAATTAAAGATATAGATATTGAAGACGACCTTTTCGTTGGTGAAACATACTCAATAGAGGCTGAAGTCTCAGATCCAGACGGTGATAAAGTAACTTACACCTGGAGTGCTTCCAGTGGAAATATTGGTGATAAAAATGACAATCCAACAGAATGGACCGCGCCTTCGAATGCCGGCTCTTATGAATTAAAGCTTACAGTAAATGATGGCAAAGGCGGCAGTGCAACTAAAACATTTAAAGTTGAAGTTAAGAAAGAAGAAGGCCCCCAAAACAGGCCTCCTGTAATTAAAGATATCAGTGCCCCGGGAGAAATGTTCGTTGATAAAACATATTCAATAAAGGCTGAAGTCTCAGATCCAGACGGTGATAAAGTAACTTACACCTGGAGCGCTTATGGTGGAGAAATAATTGATAAAAATGATAATCCAACAGAATGGATTGCGCCTCCAGATGCCGGGTCTTATGATATAAAGGTTTCTGTGGATGATGGCAATGGTGGTACAGCAAGCAAAACAATTGAAGTTGAAGTAAAGAAACAGGAAGAGCCACCTGAGCCACCTGAGCCACCTGAGCCGCCGGAAATCACCGGCATTAACTGGCAGTGGGAAAAATTTGAATCAGGTGACGGCAGTGTTGTTATTGTAGATAATCCTGCAAAGTATACATTGTTTCTAAACCCGAATGGTACTTTTAGCATAAATGCTGATTGTAACTCTGGAAATGGTTCATATTCGCTTCAAGATAGCAGCCTGACCCTCAATTTAGGGCCCATGACTTTAGCTGACTGCGGGGAAGAGTCATTATCTGATCAGTATATATCGTATCTGGGAAATGTGGTCAGTTTTGTGGTTAATGATGGAAAACTATATCTTAATCTAAAAAATGATTCAGGTAATATGGTATTTGTAAACTGAGGCAAGGGATAGCCTGAACCCTGAAAATCAATTGCAATTTAGGTTATTGCCATCATGGCAGAATAAATTGTTAAATTAAATAAACCCGGTGTTTTTATGCACCGGGTTTACATTTTTTAGTATAGGGGTTAAATTACCCTTGCTTTATTTTGTAATGGCTTCCAGCATCTGGTTGTATTCATCCAGGGTTATTTCT
>CAYGYY010000143.1:0-3479 GCA_964354265.1 uncultured Actinomycetota bacterium | reverse complement strand
ACTTGGAGTCGACCCTATAAAAATAACAGAACCTAAAGACCGAAATATGGGTAAAATTGCTACTGACGTAATGTTTAATAAGACACCGCAAGTTGATCCGATACCCGAGAAACTTGAAAATTATGATGTGGTCCTCTTTTTTGGACCAGTCTGGATGGGGCAATTAGCATCACCTCTTCGAGCATATTTAAAGTATCTTAAAACTAATCCAAAAAAATATGCTTTTATTTCTATAAGTGGAGGCGCAGAAGGTCCAAATCCAAAACTTGCAAGTGAGTTGATTAAAAGAGTTGGGAAAGAACCTGCTGCAGTTGTCAACCTATATATTGCTGATTTATTACCATCAGATCCAAAACCAACTCGCAATGATACAATGGCTTACCGACTAAAAGGTGAAGATATAATAACTTTGACCCAGGCTGCTGTGAAAGAAATAAAGGAGTTCCTGACAGCGTAATACTGATATTAAAATGGTTGTCCAGAGGAGAATAGTGCAAAAATTATTATTTTAAATACATAATATCGCCAGTATCAAACGGCGGAGGTAATGCCATTTTATGCTTATTGATGACACTATCTTCCTGATGCATGTTTTTGGCTTTTGTGCTCACTAATGACCATGTTTTCGCAGTAGTTAACCCTATGATTATCAAGTTGAAATATGAATTTTGAGGGATTTTACAATTAAATTTAAACCTAATTTTTGTAGTTGATTACTTTAATAAAATACCTAAATATTAATAATTTATTTTTTACAACCTTAAATACATCTTTTAAGTATTTTTCAGTTATAACTCAGCCTTAAGGCTAACTCCGGTAAGCCTTCCCTATAAAGCTCATAAAAAAGCATCATAAACTTTTTTTTCTTTTTTATCCCGAATTACCCAAAAATGCCATTCCAGGGTTTTTCTCTTAGACTATATTAATAAACAATTTGTAGTAAAATAGAGATATAAATTAAAAAAGTTTTAAACTGCGAGGTGTTATTATGACAAAAGCATTAAGAGAAGTTTATCTGGCAAGCCTGGGTGTTGCAGCGTTAACTTACGATAAAGCCCGGGATCTATCCAATGAATTGGTAAAAAAGGGCGAACTTGCTAAAGAAAAACAGCAGAAATTTATAGTCGACCTGCTTGAAGAGTCCAAAAAAGTCACTTCAGAAGTTTCTAAAATAATAAATGAAAAAGTGGAGTATTTAGCCAAAAAGGGAGAGCCAATTAAGGAGAAGCAGGATAAATTAATTAAAGATTTGCAAGTTAAGGCAAAAAAAACGGGAACCATAACAGAGGAGAAAATAAAAGAGGTGGGCAAGGAAGTATTGGCTAAAGGTAAAGGTATAGGGGAAAAATCACAAAAAATAGTAGAAGACATTAAACAAAAATCAGCAAAAAGCGATGAAGAAAAATTAAAAGAGATGCTAAAAAAATTGGATATGCCTACAAAAGAGGATTTAGATAAGATCAATGCCAAACTTGACAAGCTAATTAATACATTGGCAAGTAAAGAAGGTTAGTATGAACATATTCAACAGAATAGTAATGATAATATTAATGCTGTGCCTGGTTGTGTTTTTAATAGTTGCAATAGTTAATATCTTTGCAAATTTATTTGAATGGTCCGCAGTATCTGAGAGGATTATAAACTATATCAATACCGTAAATCCATATATTTTAGCGGCAATTCTGTTTTTAATACTGGCTATTTCCCTTACTATACTTGTCTTTGAGTTTTACAGGAAAAGGATTAAATACGCAAATATATCTACTGACTCATCAGGAAATACTACCGTTACTTTAAAAACTGCTTCCCTGCTGATAAGGGAAAGTCTAAATAATATTCAAGACATAATAAACCCGCAGGTAAAAGTTGTTCCAAAGCAGAATGGTATAGTAATAAATATTTTTTCAAAACTTTTTAAAGGTATAAATGTAACTGATAAGATAAAAGAAATCAGGGATAATGCAAAAGACTTTGCCTCAAAAAATTTAGGGTTTAATGTACTACAAACAAACTATACTGTAACTGAATTTATTACTAAAAAAGTAAAAAAGGTAAAAGTAATAAAAGAAGAAGCCCCAGAAGAAAGCATGCAAGAAGAGCAGATAGAAAATAAAATAGATTCTTAATACAACCTTAAGTACATCTTTTAGGTATTTTTAGCTTATAACCCGGCAACTAGCACAATTACTTAAGCTCAATATTAGATGAAACTTAGTTAATATTTAAGTGATAGTATGCATTGCAGTATTTGTTGATAAGGTATCCAGATTGTCCTTTAGGACAGCTCTGTATTTATTGGTTTGAATACTCTCGCCCCACCCACTTATGTCTTTTTAATTACTATAAGGACGAATCTTACATACCAAACCTATTAGTCCAATAATAAATCTAGAAACGCCAGGTTATAAGGAATGGTCCAATCTTCTGCAGGGTTATTTGTTAGTCTTACCTGCTCAGATCCATCAGTATTCATTGCATATATTTCGTAGTTTCCATCACGATAGGAATCAAAGACAATCTTAGAGCCATCAGGTGAAAAGTAAGGATGTGTGTCAAATTCTGGGTTATTTGTAAGTCTTGTCTGATCTGAACCATCGGCATTCATTGTGTAGATCTCAAAGTTTCCATCACGGTTGGAGTGAAAGACAATTTTAGATCCGTCAGGTGAAAAAGAAGGAAAATCGCCATTTGCCAGGTTATTTGTAAGTCCTACCTGTTCCGAGCCATCAACATTCATTGTGTAGATTCCAAGGTTTCCATCACGAACAGACCTAAAGGCTATTTTAGACCCGTCAGGTGAAAAGTAAGGAAACCAATCAATTTCTGGGTTATTTGTAAGTCCTACCTGTTCCGAACCATCGACATTCATTGTGTAGATCTCAAAGTTTCCATCACGGTTGGACACAAAGGCAATTTTAGACCCGTCAGGTGAAAAGGAAAAAGCCAAATCAAATGCTGGGTTATTTGTAAGTCTTACCTGTTCCGAGCCATCAGCATTCATTATATAGATCTCACTATCACCAACAGACACAAAGACAATCTTAGATTTTGTAGTGTCTTCTAGTGCAGTTGTTTCTGCCATAGTAGTTATTGCTACGGTCGTTTCTGCTACAGTAGTTGCTGGTATAATTGTTTCCGGTATAGTAGTTACCGACATTGTTGTTTCTGTAGCTGTTTTAGGATTAGCACATGCTGTAAAACTGAAAATTAATATCAAGATTAATATAAGTTTAAACAATCCTAATTTATGTCTCATTCTTTACCCCCCTAAATAACCTTTTTATTAATCCTGTTGCTACTTTTTCTCTTAATTATTTAAAAATTACTGTTGTTAGGACAGAAACTATTAAATACATTCTAATTTATTAAATCACATTATCTCCGTAGCAAGGTTTGATTACCCCATAAAATAAAAACCGACCCTTTATAGTCGGTTTCGCTATTAGCTCCACTTTTCTCAAGCGCCCATGCTAAAAGAA
>CAYGYY010000142.1:0-3658 GCA_964354265.1 uncultured Actinomycetota bacterium | reverse complement strand
CAATTCCCGCCGCCTCCACCAAATGACAGTAAAATACAAATTTACACTTTGGCATCAAGCCTTGTGCGAAAAACATTACAGTGTAATGTTTTTAGGGAATTGAAAGACCGGGTATCATTAAAGCATTTTTTGTAATGAATTTGATATTAATGTTACATGTGTATTATAATGAAGACAAATATAACCACTTAATTTAATACAGAAATAATTTAGTAGTATGGTGACTTTTCCTATTATAATTGGTCGCCAATTGTAAAGAAAAGTCAAAACCAATAGCGAAACCGACTAAATAGGTCGGTTTTTTATTTTAATTTAGCAATCACCTGCAAAGGAGGTGTATAAAATGCCAAAAATGATGCTTATTCATGCAATACCAGAGCCAATACCGATCCCTCAGGCTGAAGGAGTAGCAAAACTTGCAAAAGCTTTTTCTACTTCAGATGCATACTGGGTAAGCAGCTGGATTCAGTTAGACAATAAAGGTGATGTGGCAAAAATTGTCTGTGAATATGATGCCAAAGATATTGAATCACTAAAAAAGCTCGTAGAACAAATTGCTGCTCAAATTCCCAATTTTCCATGTGATGGACCTTTTCCTATGATGAAAGTTGATGGTGAGTCCTATAGATAATGTTTACTGTCTTCTTAAGGAAAATAAATAAGACCTCATTGATAATATGGGGTCTTATTATTATATTGGCTGAATGAATATTATTAAGATTTGAATTATATAGATGTCTTAATGGCTGGCCACCTTACGCAAAGTTAGAACCAATTTATTGGGAACAAGTTGTGAAATTTTTATCCCTGAATTAAATTTTTAGAATAATATACCAATATAGTAATTTTTTAAATTAAATTAACATTCACCTTTAAAAGCAATAAAATATGTTTAAAACATTTATCATAAAAATCACAAGAGGTAAGTAATGATTATTTTTTCGGTATTTGCGGTTGTAGCAATTCTTACTATTGTAGCTATGATACTTATATATAATTTAATAATTAAAAAGAGTTCATCAGATAAAACAAAAGATATATTTAGATTAATCATAGCAATTATAAGCTCTATAATAACTGGAGGAGTTGGATTTTTCCTAACTTTTGCAATTGGCGAGGGATTAATGGAAGTTCTTAGTGAGAAAATAACTATGCTAATAACCTTTGGCGCCATATCTATTTTTAATTTTATCGTATGCCTATTTATAGGAATGTTTTATCCTAAAAGCATCTGGTTTTCTTGGTTCTTAGTTAACATCATAGTGTGGGTAGTTATTATTACCAATCCAAGAGAATCAGGAGGATTTGCAGATTTATGGTGGGGATGGACAGCTCTTGTTGTATTTGCATTTGTCGGGTCTGTTGTTGGTTTATTACTCTCAAGGAAAAAGCGAAATCAATTAGATACTGCATAATAGGATATTTTTATACCAGATTTAATTTTTTGATATCTGCAATTCTTTCAAGAAATTTTAGCAATAAACTTGATATTCCCTTAACCAGGATTATAATTATATTAAACAATACTAATTACCAAATTTAATATAAAAATAAAAATTTAGTAGTATGGTGACTTTTCCTATTATAATTGGTCGCCAATTGTAAAGAAAAGTCAAAACCAATAGCGAAACCGACTAAATAGGTCGGTTTTTTTATTTTAATCTATTCAGCATATACGAGGAGGTTTCCATGAAGGAGAAAAGAGTAGATGCCACAATAATCCATGACCGCTTTTCATACCTCTGGCTGGTGGTTGGAGCCATACTTTTGATGTTGTCTACTGGACAGTTTAGCGTAGCCTTTGCAGCTTGGGCAGCACCAATATTTCTTATCCGATTCTTCCGTACGCGCAGAGTTGTGGTAGGATACTTTTTTATCCTGCTTGTCTTCTATATAGCATGCGCAATAGCTTGGCGCAGTATTATTAATTTCTTTATTTTTGAGCAGTGGATTCCCTACCTTTTACTGGTAGTTGTAATGGCACTTAATGGCTCTCTTGCCTTTCTTGCCGACCGGTTACTGGCGCCACGACTTAAAGGATTTACTGCAACACTTGTTTACCCATTAACAGTTACAACGACCTGGTACCTGTATAATCTGGTCAGCCCTATGGGTAGCTTTGGAACGACAGGTTACGAACAATACACCAATCAAGCTCTGACTCAACTGGTATCTATTACTGGTATATGGGGATTGATCTTTCTTGTAAGCTGGCTTGGACCTGTTGTAAATTGGGCTTGGGAACGCTCGTTTAGCTGGCCGGCAATCCGACGAGGAGCATTTATCTTTATCAGTATTGTGAGCATCGTGTTACTTTTTGGAAGCCTCCGTCTTATGTTTTTTTATCCTCAAAGTGGCACTGTAAGGGTTCATGGTTTCTCTTTAAGTAATGAGGAACGTGCCAGTATACCTGATGGCTCTTCTCACAATGCGAAGATAAACGACCTATTAATTGATGGAACAGTCAGAGAAGCTCAAAGAGGCGCTCAAATAGTGCTTTGGCAGGAGATGGCAGGTGGAGGAACGGAGGAGGATACTAACGCACTGATAGCCAAGGCTAAGGAAGTAGCGAAACAACAGAACATTTACATAGTTATGGGTGTGGGAATTCAATTCCCGGATAGTGACAGTTTACTGGAAAACAGGCTTATGGTTATCGACCCTTCAGGCGAGATCATAATAAATCACCTCAAGTATGGAGCGACAATGATAAGCAATAATGTGCATGGAGATGGTATCATGCAAATGGCTGAAACCCCATATGGGACTTTAACTGGAATCATCTGCTATGACGCCGACTTTCCAATAACAGTAAACCAGGCTGGGCATAATGGTGCTGATATACTGTTTTTACCTAATGGCGACCCGAATGTTGCAGTTACCCAATTGCATGCTCAACAAGCCATATTCAGGTCAATTGAAAATGGTGTCTCACTGGTACGCCAAGATTACAGTTTGGGATGGTCTATTGCAACAGACCCATACGGACGGATACTTGCAGCAGTGGATAATCTTAGAACCAGTGAGCGTGTAATGGTCGCTCAGGTTCCTACACATAGAGTATTTACACTCTATTCGATTCTGGGTGATTATTTTGCTTGGCTGTCGGTGGCTGGATTTGTGACTATCATGGTTTATGCAATTATCAGTGGGCGTAAGCGTACATCTGTCAGGCCCCCTGTTTGATAAATTTATTTAGATCTGGCTAAAGAAGTAAAAATGATATCCGGGTAATGAGCGCAAATGGAAAAACAAGATTAAACTCACTGGAAATTAATACTTCTACATTACAATGACATGAAATACCGAGTAGTATAAAATAAAGAATAAAAAAAGATAATATTAAAATTTCATTAAGGTGAAAGGAGGAAGAAAATGGATATGTGGCTTGCGCTTTACTGGACTGGCCCCATAGGTGTAGGTGCATTTCTTGCAGGTCTTGGTGTGCTATTCTGGGGGATAAGTAGATTGCAAAGTGTGGAGAAAGAAAGGAAAAAAAAGCTTAGTGATAGTGAAAAAGAGTAATTCTTAGTTTAACAGACAATCTCTAAATTATTCAGTACTTATTAGTTCTATACTTACCCCTAAAACTTAATATTTCTTATAAGACCTCATAGATAGTGTGGGGTCTTATTGTTTTATGGAAAGTGGCTGGCCA
>CAYGYY010000141.1:0-3667 GCA_964354265.1 uncultured Actinomycetota bacterium | reverse complement strand
ATAAAATTCGGTAACCGCGGAAGCCTTGCAATCTCAGGCACAAAGTATGAGGATATGAATGCAGATGGTAACTTTGATACAGGTGATACTGGAATAGAGAGCTGGGGCATAACACTTACTGGCACTACAGTTACAGGAAGGTCCATCAACATACCTTCAAGCACTGGCACGGGAGGCACTTACTCCTTTACAAACCTTGAGCCGGGAAACTACAAGGTCACCGAAGGCTCAGAGGCAGGATGGTTTGCAAGCTCCCCGACAGAGATTAACATAACGCTTACCGATGCAAGCTCTGGCAGCAATGACTTCTTTAACTACAGGCAGGCAACAATTACTGTCTACAAAAACGTAGTCGCCCCTGACGGGACAACAGATGTATCAGATACCCATGAGTTCAGCGTTACCTTAAATAGCGAGACAAAGACATTTGCTGAAGGTGCTCCGGCTACTTTTACAGTAAATCCAGGGGACTACTCAGCATCTGAGACAGCAATTGCAGACTATACGGAGATATCCAATACAAGCCCGCAAACAGTAGTATCCGGAGGTACCGGGGAAATTACCATTACAAACAAACAGGATCCTGGCAGCATATTAATACATAAGACAGATGCTACAAGTGGTGACAACCTGCCTGGAGCAGAGTTTCAATTGCTTTATAAAAATGGAACTGGGCCAGTTATAGATACCAAGGGGGGCACTGTTAATAATGTAATTTCAGATGAAAATGGAAATGCAGTATTTGAAAATCTATTCTGGGGAGAATATATGGTCAAAGAATATCCACCGGAAGGTTATGGTGCTGTTGACTCATTTGTTAAAATCGAAGCAGGTAATGTTATTATATCGCTTGAAATAGCCAATCCAAGACTTACTGGAAGAATCGCAATATATAAAGTAGATGATGCAGGCGCAGTACTAACAGGCGCAGGATTTACTTTATATAATAGTGATAAAACCGATGTAGTAAGATCTGAAGAAATGGTTAATGAAGAAGGAAGGGTAACTTTCGGTGGTCTAAAGTGGGGTACTTACTGGGCAGTTGAAACAACAACACCAGATGGATTTAATGCAGCAGGAGATAAAAAAGTAACCATAAATTCTTCAAATGCTGGAACAACAGTAAAACTGATCTTTACTAACACACCGGAAACTCCTCCGCCTTCAATTACTGTCGCAGGTATTATAGAAGTACTGGCATTTACCGGTGTTCCTCCAATAATACCGATTTCAGGCATATCTGCATTCATTGGTGGAATTGCCCTGATTGCAGCATCGCTAAGGCGCAAAAGAAGAAAATAACACAGTAAATAATAAACAAACAAATGGAAGAACTGTGTAAATAAGCACAGATTACAATTAAAAAAGATAGCCCTTGAAAAAAGGGCTATCTTTTTAGTCACAGCAGAAAGTTACAAATAAAAAGGTTGTTAAATTTTTATATTAAAAATGTATTTTTTTAATTATTTTTAGAGTTAAAAACTTAACGATATCTTATTTACTTAGTATAATTATATTTTAATGAGACTCTATTATAAGAATTCAAAAATTTAATAACCTTAACTTATACTAAAAATGAAAGACAATAATAAACCTCCAGATCTTTTAATGGTCCTGGATATTAAGGAAATAGATACATTAGATAAGGCCTCTGATTTTACCTCTTCATTAAAAGAAGAAATAAACCGTCATAACTATTTCTACTATATAAAAGATACTCCAATTATAAGTGATGCTGATTACGACAGGCTGATGCGAAACCTTATCGCCCTCGAAAAAAAATACCCTGAACTTGTGACCCCAGACTCCCCGACACAGCGCATAGGCGCCCCCATTGAAGGTGGCTTTAAGACAGTGGCCCATGGCGAGAAAATGCTGTCCCTCCAGGATGCATTTGATTATGATGAGCTCAAGGATTTTTTAGACAGGGTATGCAAGGACCTGGGTGTTACTGAGAGCCAGGTTGATTTTGTATGCGAGCTAAAAATCGATGGTTCTGCCGTATCGCTTGTATATGAAAACGGAAGGTTTGCAAGCGGCGCAACCAGGGGAGACGGGACTACAGGCGAGGATATTACAAATAATCTTAAGACAATAAAAGCAATACCGCTGATACTTTCCTCGCTGCCCGATGCCACTTTACCTGACAGCCTGTTCCCGAAGGATATCGGAATCCCAAAAAGGCTTGAAGTGCGGGGAGAGGTTTATCTTGCCAAGGAGGAATTTGCCAGGATAAACCAGCAGCGAGAAGAAGAAGGCCTGCCTTTATTTGCCAACCCGCGCAATGCTGCTGCCGGCTCTCTGCGGCAGATAGACCCTAAAATGACAGCAGAGCGGAACCTGAGCATTTTCCTATATGGGACTGCTTTAAATAGTGAGCTTACAGGGGCAGGGATTGATAACCAGTTTGAAATGCTTTCATTTCTACAGAGCCTTGGACTTCGCATTAACCCGAATATCAAAAAAGCCACAGGATTTGAAGAGATTAAAGAATACATAGAATACTGGCGGGAAAAGCGTTATGGACTTTCCTATGAAACTGATGGAATTGTTATTAAAGTCAACAGCTTTTCACTGCAGCAGAGCCTGGGACAGACCTCAAAAAACCCGCGCTGGGCAGCTGCATTCAAATATCCGCCCCAGCAGCAGATAACTAAAGTGCTGGATATAACAGTAAATGTGGGGCGTACAGGTACACTTACCCCTGTTGCAGTACTGGAGCCTGTGAGGATATCCGGCTCAACTGTATCACATGCAACTCTTCATAATGAGGATGAATTAAAAAGAAAAGATGTGCGTATTGGCGACTGGGTTGTTGTTCATAAGGCAGGGGAGATAATTCCTGAGATAATAATGCCTGTCAGGGAAAGGCGAAGCGGCAATGAGCAGGAATTTGTGATGCCGAAGCATTGTCCCGTTTGCGGTTCTGATGTTGAGAGGCTGCCCGGGGAAGTTGCAGTAAGGTGCACATCTTTTGCATGTCCAGCCCAGCAGTTTGAAAGAATAGTGCATTTTGCATCAAAAGGGGCTATGGATATTGATGGACTGGGCCCGGCTATAGTCGATAAGCTGTTAAAAAGGGAAATAATAAAAGATGCTTCAGATATTTATTACCTTAAATATGAAGAGATAATCGGTCTTGATAATTTTAAGGAAAAATCAACTTTCAATCTGCAAAATTCTATCTCTGAAAGCAAGTCGCGCCCGCTATCAAGACTTCTATACGGGATGGGCATAAGATTTGTGGGCTCACATATCTCAGATGTGCTGACATCAAAGTATGCCGACATTGACAGTCTCAAGGCAGCATCATTTGAAGAGTTAAGCAGTATTTATGAGATAGGTCCCCGTATTGCAGAAAGCATAGTCTCGTTTTTTAATAATGAAGAGAATCTAAAAATAATAGAAAAGCTTAGAGCTGCCGGCGTTAATTATAGATCCGGTAAAATACAGGTTGAAGCAAGGCCCGAATTTGAAAAAAAGACATTTGTACTTACCGGTAAGCTGTCTTCATTTACCCGAGACCAGGCCCGCCAGATAATTGAAAAATTCGGGGGTAGGATATCCTCGGCTGTCAGCCGCGCCACCGACGTGGTTCTTGCGGGGGAGGACCCGGGCAGCAAACGTGACAATGCGCTAAAGCTGGGAATCACGGTCATGAGCGAGG
>CAYGYY010000140.1:0-3700 GCA_964354265.1 uncultured Actinomycetota bacterium | reverse complement strand
TATAATATTTCAGTTTGTTCTAATTTAGTGAAGTCAAACTTATGTCTTCCCATTAACAACATAAAAACAGTTGCGATTACCCCTTCGCAACCATTACAAGTCTTCAAGTTTTTTATTTTGATCTGAGGGGCAGATTTTGCCAGTTCTTCTATCACAACATCTATTGCCATCTTGAACTTCTTTCTGACAGACTTAATATTATCGCCATTAAATGATATTTCCCTAAAATCTTTGGTCCCTAATCCTGCACTTTCGGCAAGTTCAAGAAATCTAAGCCTGTTTCTAGAAACTCCAATTATTTCTGCACATGCAGCATCAACAGCAACTGTATCGTCACCTGCTACTATAATATTAGTATCCACGGGACTACCTTTATGGGGACCAATGCCTTCAAGGCCAACAATGCCATCAACGATAATAAAATCAGATTTTTTTACAAGGTTTATATCTACAATTGACTTCTCCAGATCCGTTCTATGAAGTCTTCGCATATCTTCCCATGACAATATGCCAAACATATTTTTTAAACCTGCAGAAATACCTGCCTGATGATGAGTTTTTAAAGTCGGGAGAACTATTATTTTGCTGTAATTAAAAACCGATTTACTTACTTCCAGTTCTGTAACCTCAAAATATTTTTTTAATTTGATCTTTATAAAATCTGTTCTTGAAAGATCTAAAGTTGGAATATTGTGTTTTTTAGACACATCTTTCATTCCAAGTTTTTCAAATAAAACATCGGTGTCGCTACCTTTTCCAGCATTTTCTGCAATCACCATTTCTTTTACACCTATTTTTTTTAAAATCTTTATCGTCTCTTCAACAATGATGGGATGCGTGGTAACCCCTGTTCCGCTCATAACACCACATACCATATTTGGCTTTATCATTACTGAGTCATCTGATTGGACTATTTTAGATAGAAAGTGCAAAATATAATCTTGAAATATTTGCTCTATTTCTTTTTTATTTTGAATTTTCTTTATTAAAACACTGGATTTCATAAAAATAATATGTATCTTGTCTATAGTGCAGTTAAATCATTAAAATTTAAAAATATATGTTTATAATTTTAATGGTAATACCACCTGATGTCAATACTTCGAATTGATTCATTTAAAAAGTATCTGAAACGGTATCGTTGCTTCATTTAAAAAAAGTATCCGAAAATAATTGAATAAAATGAAAAAAACACCCCATATTTAGACAGGAAGGTCTTCTTCCTTCAAGTATAGGGGGTGAAAAAAGGATGCTAAATATGAAGCAGAAAAAAGCAATAACAAATGAGGTTGGGGCCAGGTACATAAAATCAAATAAAAAAGATAAGGGTAAAATATTGGATGAATTCTGCGCTACCACAGGTTATTCCAGAACATATGCGGCAAGGATATTAAAGAATAGTCCGGGAAAAGTATTGGGATATGGAAGAATAGCCGGCAGAAAAGGAACAAAGCCGGGAAGCTTGCTTAAGAAGGTCATACCAATCAGGACTTTTGCAGACTGGAATGAGAAAAAACCAGGTTTTATTGAAGCAGGTCTTGTTGGCCATGATGGAGGAAATGGTTCTGGTGATTTTGTACAAAGCTTAAATTTTGTCGATATTTTAACAGGTTGGGACGAAAGTGCTGCATGCATAAATAAAGCACAAAAACACCTATTTAGCCGAAAAAGTAAGTCTTTTTATTTTCTGTAAAAATGAAATCAGCAGAGCTGCTAACTGTGACTTTTGCAGATGCTGTTATGAAAATAAATCAGAATGCGACCCTGTCCTGATAAATATGGTATCATTATCAAATAACTGATAAATTGGCAACCAATCGGATTGTACATAACATTCCCTGCAATTAAGAAAATTACCGGTTAAATTATGGTCCTTATTTCTCTCAGGCAATTCTTTACCGCTTTCAAGAAGTTTCATAATTGACTTTATCGGCTGCATGTTATTTTTACGTTTTATACATAGCTTAAAATCTTTTTTAAACTGTGTTGTATAATGTACGTTTTTATTTATACTTTCATTTCCTTGAAAAACTCATCCACACTTTTAGCTTCTGATTGTATTATGCCTCTTTTTATCTTTTCTGCTTCTTTTATTGCAGCTAAAGTTCTTTTATGTCGGATTCAACCCGCAAATGAATTGTCGATGTCTTTTTAGCCACTTATATATTATTCATTTCATTATCTTTAACAGTAAAACCCAAAGCAAAAAGAAGTGCTAAGCGTACCTCAAACATTTTAGATTGATTAAGAATTGTAATTTTCTCACCTATTCTATTTTTTGAAACTGTTTGCAAATGGTCCAAATTTACAGCACACTCCCTGGTCATGCCTTCTGACTTTGTCAGTAAAACCTCTGAAGGGATATTGCGTATTGTAGATGTAACCGGGGCAATGGTCACCTCTTCCAATAATTCTATTATAGAATTCCTGGTTAGAATCAATACTGGCCTTTTTTTATCAGGGTATGAAAACTCATACCATCTAATTTCTCCCCTTCTCATTAATCCACCCAAACCTGTTCAGATTCCCAGGAGCCAAATTCATCAGCTTTTACCGGCTTTTTTCTATAACCTTCAATTTGTTTTTGTTCCATGGCTTTTTCATGTATATTATCTATGGCAGATTGTAAGGCTCTGCGTGTAAAAGCTGACCTTGTTGTTTTTAACAACTTAACCACCTTATCAACTTCATTGATTAAATTCTCTTCTAAAGTCATTTGCACTGTTCTCATTAGGACCACCCTATAAAATCATAGATATTGTTATAGCTATTATAATGTTTATAAATATAAACATCAATATCCCTCGGGTATACAATACATTACTACAGGAATTCCTGCCCCAGTTAATGAGTACTTGACCAAAAAGATGGATTTTTAATAAAAACCAAGTGTTATTTATATGGATTAGCCAGATTATATTCCGAAAGCAAAATCTGTATATATCATAATCCCTAATAATGTATCATTCCAGATCAGCGTGATAGCTCTGAAGTGACTTTACAACCGTATCATTTGACTGTCTGGCCATGATGCCTTTCGCGGCAGCAATTGCTGCGGTTGCTGTGGTGATATATGATATCTTATATTTGATAGCCTCTTTCCTGATGTATGAGTCATCATGCTGGCTTTGCTTGCCTATTGGCGTATTTATAATTAATTGGATTTCATTATTTTTTATAGCATCTGCTATATTCGGCCTGCCCTGATAAATTTTTAATATTTTTTTCGCCGGAATACCATTCTCAACTAAATAGTTGCATGTTCCCTCTGTGGCAACAATCTTAAAACCTATCCGGTTAAGGATTTGTGCAGCTTCAGTAATCTGTTCTTTGTCAACATCAGCAACTGTAATAAGCACGGTACCTCCTGAAGGCAGGGGATTTTGCGTGGCCTCCTCTGCCTTGAAGAAGGCAAGGCCAAAGGAATCAGCCAGTCCAAGAACTTCACCGGTAGAGCGCATTTCCGGTCCCAGTAACGGGTCAACCTCCTGGAACATATTAAATGGGAACACTGCCTGCTTTACACCAAAATACGGGATCTGCTTTTGCTTTAAATTTAAGCTTGCAAGTTTTTTTCCAAGTATAATTTTTGTTGCCAGTTTTGCCATAGGGATGTCGCATATTTTCGAAACCAGTGGAACTGTCCTTGATGCACGCGGGTTGGCTTCCAGCACATATACGATATCCCGGGCAATAGCGT
>CAYGYY010000139.1:2009-3760 GCA_964354265.1 uncultured Actinomycetota bacterium | reverse complement strand
TGGTATCGTCAGTGCAGGTATCCCGATTGCTACAGGTGCTGCCTATTCAGCAAAACTCAGGGGCACAAAACAGGTTGCTGTTGCTTTTTTTGGCGATGGCGCCACCACACAGGGCGGCTTCCATGAAGGTGTAAATATGGCAGCAGCTTTTGGTCTGCCGGCCGTTTTTGTTATAGAAAACAATATGTATCTTGTAGGAACACGCTTTGACAGGGTATGCAGAGTATGTGAGGATCTTGCCTCCAAAGCTGCAGGATATGGGATTCCAGGGTTTAATATAGATGGAAATGATGTGATCGAGGTATACAGAACTGCAAAACAGGCAATAGCAAATGCAAGAGATGGAAATGGTCCTACGCTTATAAATTGCAGGACCTACAGGCACCATACGCATTTTGAAGGTGACCTTGATGTAAGGGATAAGGAGGAAGTTGAATACTGGCTGGCCAGGGACCCGATAAAAAGGATGGAAGAAAAATTATTGCAGGAAAAAATACTTGATGGGGAAGGTATGAAGGATTATAGGAGAAAAGTCCAGAAAATGGTCGATGAGGCAGTAGATTTTGCCAGAAAAAGCCCCAAACCAGATCCAAAAGTTGCATTTGAGGATGTTTATGCAGATTAGTTTTTTAAATTTTTATCATTTTAATAATTTAAAATTTTTAAAATTTTCAGGAGGTTTTAATAATGATAGAACTATCTTTCAGGGAAGTAATAAGGGAAGCTATGAGGGAGGAAATGCGCAGGGACAGCAGCATATTCCTTATAGGGACAGATGTCGGTCCTTACGGGGGAGAATTCAGGGTCAGCGGGAATCTCCACAGTGAATTTGGCGAATGGAGGGTCAAGGATACTCCTATATCAGAGCAGGGTATCATAGGGCTGTCGCTTGGAGCTGCAGTGACCGGGTGCAGGCCAATAGCTGAGATACCTTTCAATGATTTCATCACTATGCCAATGGACCAGATTGTAAATCAGGCTGCTAAATTCCGGTATACATTCGGCGGACAGTGCGCAGTCCCTATGGTTATAAGAACTGCAATCGGGGGCTATATAAGGGCAGCAGAGCAGCATTCACAATGTCTTGAAGCCTGGTTCTGTCATGTACCGGGGCTAAAAGTAATCGCGCCTTCCACCCATTATGATGCAAAGGGCCTTTTAAAATCTGCAATAAGGGATAATAACCCGGTAATTTTTATAGAGCATAAATTCATGTATCCAATGAAAGGCACGGTTCCTGAAGAAGAATACACAATCCCAATTGGAGTTGCTGATATCAAGAAAAAAGGAAAGGATGTGACTTTGATTTCTTATTCTTACCTTATCCATAAATGCTTAAATGTCGCAGAAAAGCTTGAAAAAGACGGCATTTCCGTAGAAGTAGTGGATCCCAGGACTCTGTCACCTCTTGATAAGGATACAATCCTTGATTCTGTCAGGAAAACAGGCAGGGCAGTAATAGCGCATGAAGCGCATTTAAACGGTGGGATAGGCGCTGAAATAGCAGCAATCATTGCAGACGAGGGCTTTGAGTATCTTGATGCCCCGGTAAAAAGAGTTGCAGCAAAAAATGTTCCTATACCATTTCCATCAGTTTTAGAGGATGTTGTGCTTCCGCAGGAAGAAGATATTGAGGAAGCAATAAAAAGTATTTTGTAGGATTGCCAATCTTAAAAAGGAAGGAGTTGATTTTATACAAAATATTAGTCCGGGTAAAAATTTCTTGAGCGAGATCCATACAGCCAGGAATT
>CAYGYY010000139.1:0-1909 GCA_964354265.1 uncultured Actinomycetota bacterium | reverse complement strand
GAAAATGAATTCAAGGGAAAGAATGGTCACAGCTTTAAATCATAAGGAACCCGATAAAATCCCGCTTGATTTCGGTGGAACTCTTGCAACTATTATTACAAGAGATGCAAATAGCACTTTCAGGAATTATCTCGGATTACCTCCTGAAGAACCCGAAGTAGCAGAAATCATGTGCAATACCGTCCGTGTCAGTGAGGACATCTTGCAGCTTTACAGGGTGGACACTAGACCGGTTTATATAAGCGACCCGACTGCTGGCATTTTTGAATTTAAATCAATTGATACTTTTAGGGATGCTTATGGAGTCGTTTGGAAAAAAGCAGGTCCATATTACGATGCCATAGAGAGGCCTTTAAAAGAAGGCACTGTCGATGAATTAAAAAAGGCAGACTGGGAAGATATTTCTGATGCATCCATAGTAAAAGGATTAAAAAAAAAGGCAAAGTCTTTGTTTGAAGAAACCGGATACTGTATTGTTGCCGATATTCCTTGCATTGGTCCTTTTGAAGGGGGTTGCACCTTAAGAGGATATGATAATTTTCTGATAGACCTTTATTATAACCGTAAATTTGCACTGGCACTCCTGGATAAAATAACAGAAACAGCACTTGTTAAGTGGGATTTCATTCTTGGGGAAATTGGAGAATATATACAGGTTGCTGCCCAGGGGGATGATATTGGAATGCAGCAGTCCACCTATATAAGCCCTGAAATGTACAGGAAATATATAAAACCCCTGCATAAGAAAATATTTGACCATATACACTCAAAGACAGAAGCTAAAATCTTCCTGCATACTTGCGGCTCTGTGTATGACATTATCCCTGATTTTATTGAAATAGGACTTGACATATTGAATCCTTTACAGCGGTTTGCTGCAGGAATGGATATCTGCAGACTTAAAAAAGAATTTGGAAGTGATCTTTGCTTCTGGGGCGGCGGAATAGATATACAAAAACAATTGCCCTTCCTGGATAGAAAACAGATAAAGGAGGAAATAAAAAAGACTATAGACATATTGTCGCCAGGCGGAGGTTATATTTTTGCTTTTACACATAATATACAACCGGACATTGAGCCAGGAAAAATTGATTTTGCATTGAAAACATTTCTGGAATTTCAAGAATATTAGGAGTTTGTGAAATACAGCTTGAAGGATTCTGCATTTTTATAAGTAATTAAGGATAATTGTGCTGGAAAATAAGGAAAAGATATTAAAAAATAAGGTTTCAGTAATAACCGGTGCTGCAAAAGGTATCGGTAAAGCAATCGCCCTGGATTTTGCGCTTGCAGGCTCACATCTTGTGCTGGCAGATGTTGATGCCGAGGAGCTCAATAGAGCTTGTGGTTTTATCAGGAAATTAGCAGACATAAAAGCAGTCCAGGTTATTGCTGACATTTCAAAAGAAAAAGATGTAATTGAATTATTTAAAACTGCTATCCGGGAATTTGATGGCGTGGACGTCCTTGTTAATAATGCAGGAATACATATATTCAAATCTTTACTGGATATGAGCCGGCAGGAATGGGACAGGATTCTCAACATCAATCTGAGAGGGACTTTTCTCTGCTGCAGGGAAGCCTTAAAAATAATGGTTGAAAGAAATAAAGGAAAAATCATCAACATATCTTCAGATGTCGGAAAAAAAGGTGAAAAATACCAGGCGGCTTATTGTGCCTCGAAAGCAGGAATAATTTCTCTTACGGAGTCCTTAGCAGATGAGTTTAAGGATTATAATATTAATATAAATGCCGTTTTGCCTCACAGTGTCGATACTGGACTCTTGAGGAAATCATTTCCGGGGCTGGACTATTCAAAATTCATGAAACCGGGGGATATCTCAAAAATAGTTTTATTCCTTGCCTGCGAATACGCATTGGCAATGAAAGGGGAGACTACGCCTCAGCC
>CAYGYY010000138.1:0-3824 GCA_964354265.1 uncultured Actinomycetota bacterium | reverse complement strand
GAGCACCGGTCTCCAAAACCGGGTGTTGGGGGTTCGAGTCCCTCCAGCCCTGCCACTTAAAGGTTTGAGAGCCGTAATTTTAGAGGTGTATATTATAAGAAAGTGAAAACCGTATTAATTATCTAACCAGCGGAAGTTATAAAGATTAAGTTAAAACAATAATAAAAGGTTTAAATTAAAAAAGTATTTATAAACTCAAAGTAAAAAGAGAATATTAGAATGGCAAAAAAGAAAGTACCATTTAAATACAGACCCAAAGTTGTCATGGAAAGGGTAGCAAAAGACAGAAAGCCCCCTTCGGCCCCTCCCAGGAAAAAGATAAACTGGAAGCAGTTCTTTAAGTCTCTTCCAAAAAAAATCGCAAAATTTTTCAGGGATGTTGTTCACGAATTAAAAAGGGTCACATGGCCGACGAGAAAAGCTCTACTGACTTATACAGTGGTTGTGCTTGTTGCACTTGCTTTCTTTTCAATTCTACTTGGTTTTTTTGACTTTTTGTTTCTTCAGCTTGTTGAGCTGATGGCAAAGATATAATTGTTTGCCGGGGAAATCCGTAAATAAAATTAATGCGGGGATTTTTAGAAGAATTTTATTGGAAAAATTTAGGAAAATTATTAGACTGTAAACATTTTCGGTGAGATTAAATGAGACCCAGATGGTATGTAATTCATTCCTACGCAGGATATGAAAACAAGGTAAAAACGAATCTTGAACACAGGACCGAGTCCATGAACATGGGGGATAAGATATTTGATATTTATATCCCAATGGAAGATATAATGGAGATTACGGGCGGGAAAAAGCAGATTTCCACAAAAAAAGTATTTCCAGGCTATCTTCTGGTAAAGATGTTCCTGGATGATGATTCCTGGTATGTTGTAAGGAATACCCCTGGTGTTACTGGTTTTGTAGGCAGCGGTGATAAACCTACAGCGCTTTCCGAAAAGGAAGTTTCAAGGATAATGAAGAGGGAAGTCTCCGAAAAACCCAAACCCAAAACGGATTATGAAGTCGGGATGCCTATTAAAGTGATTGCGGGGCCATTTGCTAATTTTGACGGGACAATCAATGAGATAAACCTCGACCAGGGGAAATTAAAAGTCCTTGTAACTATTTTTGGGAGGCAGACACCAGTTGAACTTAATTTTGACCAGGTCTCAAAAATATGATGCAGGGTTGAAATTTTTTTACTTGAATATATAATAAACAAATTTGATTTTGATACAGAGGTAATAGATGGCAAAAAAGATATTGGCACAGGTTAAATTACAGATAACTGCCGGACAGGCTAACCCTGCCCCTCCTGTTGGGCCTGCCCTTGGACAGCATGGAGTAAACATAATGGAATTTTGCAAGGCATTTAATGAGCGTACAGCAAAAGATTCTGGTACTATAATCCCTGTTATAATTTCAGTATATCAGGACAGGACGTTCAGTTTCATTACCAAGACTCCTCCGGCGGCAGTCCTTATAAAGAGCGAGCTCAAGATTGATAAGGGTTCCAAAGAACCGAACAGGCAGAAGATAGGAGAACTGACGAAGGCGCAGCTGGAAAAGATAGCAAGAATAAAAATGCAGGATTTAAACACCAGGAAAGTAGAAAATGCCATGAAAATAATAGAGGGAACTGCAAAAAGCATGGGAATAAAGGTGGAGAAGTAATCAAATGAAAAAAGGAAAAAAATATCTGGATATCGTTAAAAATTTAAATAACCAGGAAACATTTTCACCATTTCAGGCATTGAAATGGATAAAGGATAATCATTTCGCAAAGTTCGATGAATCAGTGGACATAAGCATGAATCTTGGGGTGGATCCCAGGAAAGCGGACCAGATAGTCCGTGGAAACATCGTGCTTCCTCACGGAACCGGCAAAGTTCCAAGAGTGCTGGTATTTGCTGAAGGCGATAAGGCAACTGAAGCAAAAGACGCAGGCGCAGATTATATAGGCGGGGCAGAGTATGTTGAGAAAATCACCGGAGGATGGCTTGATTTTGATGTCTGCATCACTACTCCCGACATGATGAAACATGTTGGCAAACTGGGGAAGATCCTCGGGCCAAGAAAACTCATGCCAAACCCCAAATCAGGGACCGTCACCCTTGAGATCGAAAAAGCAGTAAAAGATTCAAAAAGAGGAAGGGTCGAGTACAGGACTGATAAGAACGGAGTAATCCACAGTCCCATCGGAAGGGTTTCATTTGATATAGAAAAGCTTCTGGAAAATTATTCTGCTTTAGTGGAAGCGATTACCAGGGCAAAACCTTCAGCAGCTAAGGGCAAATACATAAAAGGGGTCTATCTTTCATCGACGATGGGACCGGGATTGAAGATAGATATGACAAAACCCGCAGAAATGGAAGCAGTAGCTTAGGCTAAGGTATATAAATTAGTATATAAAATTTAATAATATATTTTTAAAGCAGCCCAAGACGGCAGGTGTCATATAAGAAATAGAAGGATGACTTAATTTCCTGTCCAGGTTGATAATAGCTAAAATGCAGCCGGATAATTTATAAGGCTGCAATAACAGGCAGATTATTGATCGACCTTGCAAGCGCCGGGGTCGATTTTTATTTTTTAAAAAAACTTTTGGGGGTGGAAATTGATAAAGGAAGAAAAAAAAGAAAAAGTCGAAGATATCAAAAGTGTGTTTGAAAGCGGAAGCCCGATTATTTTTACCGATCACACTGGATTGAAGGCTGAAAACATGTTTAAGATACGAAATAAGCTGGCAGATGCAGATGCATACATCAAGATAGTCAAGAATACTCTTGCTCTTCTTGCTGCAGGCCAGGTTCATGCAGATATGGATCTTTCACAGATATTTACAGGACCTACAAGCATGATAGTCAGTGGGGAGAATATTGTTATCTCTGCAAAGCTCGTAAAAGAGTTCGTAAAAGAGTTTGATACTTTCAAAGTAAAAGGCGGCATAATTGAGAATAAAATAGTAGGTTCAGAAGCAATAGAGCGGCTTTCTAGCCTTCCTTCAAGAGAAGTGCTTATTGCCCAGTTGCTTGGTGTCATGATGAATCCTGCTGCAAGACTTGTAACTGCCCTCAGCGGAGTTCCAGGCAATCTTGTTGCCGTACTTGATGCAATAAGGCAACAGAAGGAGCAAGCTGCATAGCAGTTTGAAGGTCGTCCAGTATCTGGCAGGAAAGAACCTGGAGGAAATCATGCAAAAAATGATTGTAAATTACAGGAAAAGAATTACGGTATAAAAGATTAAAGAAAGTAAAAATATTTTTTGATTTTTAAAGGAGGAAATCAAATGGCAGAAGCAAAAGAGAAAAAAGAAAAAGTGGAAAAAGATGTTGAAGAAGTAAAAGTGGCAAAGCCGGCAAAAGCTGCAGAAAAGAAGGGGCTTTCCCAGGCAGATATTATAAATGCAATTGAGAACATGACTGTTCTTGAGGTTGCAGACCTGGTCAAAGCTCTTGAAGAAAAATTCGGTGTCAGTGCAGCAGCAATGGTGGCAGCACCGGTTGCAGGCGCAGCAGCAGGCGCAGGAGGTGGCGCTGAGGCAGCAGTAGTTGAGGAGCAGACAGAGTTTACGGTAAATCTTAAATCAGCCGGCCAACAGAAAATCCAGGTCATCAAGGAAGTAAGGACTATTACAGGCCTTGGATTAAAAGAGGCCAAGGACCTTGTTGACGGCGCTCCAAATGCAGTTAAGGAAAAAATATCCAAGGATGAAGCTGAAAGCATTAAGAAGCAGCTTGAAGGCGTCGGCGCAGAAGTAGAGATAAAATAAACTTGAGAGCTTTATTCTTTTCTAAAGAGAGTAAGCCCTAAGTATAAAAGAGTAGTATTATTGC
>CAYGYY010000137.1:0-3830 GCA_964354265.1 uncultured Actinomycetota bacterium | reverse complement strand
CATTATCGGATATTATAAAACCATTTTCACCCGCCTGGCTGCCTATACCCACGCCTTTTCCTCCGATTAACAGAGTATATATTGAAGTGTTTAGTTCAAACCCCCCAGGTGCTTCAATTTCTTTTAAATAATAGGTGCCATATGCAAGCCCTGCATTATCAGTTGAAGCAAAACCATTTGAATCCGATGTAATCACTGCCAAAGGGTCGCCTGCAGCATCCGGGTTATCAAATATCCCAAACTTTGCGCCTGGAAGAGGCTTATTGTCGCCTGTATATTTAAATACCAGGGTTCCAAAAAATATTGGGTCTACATTATATGCTTCAGTATAACTTTGCGTTACAAATCTCTGGTTTATATTTCTTCTGAAACCAAGGGCGGGCGCGGCAGGAGGTATTGTTGAGCCTCCGTTATCGCTTTTTGGTATGACCACCTTTCCCCCCTCGACTTCATGAACGTCCCAGTTAATTTTTGCCTGGAGTGGAACAGTTTCTACAAGAAGGTCATCCGGGTCAGGCGTTGAGCCATCCGGCAAAATATCATTTACAACATCAAAGCCATTTGCATAATTATTGAGTCCGTCTCCGTCAGTATCTACTCCTGATGGATTTTCATTGCTTAAATCAATGTAATCAAATCTTCCATCTTTATCGATATCTGCCCATGCATACAGATTAATTCCCATAGTGTTTTGAGGATAATCAGCAAGCCCCCACCAGAAATAATAATAATCGACTTTTGCCTCTCCATAATTGTCAGCTTTGCTGGCAACATATCCTGAAGCGGTTGGATCTGCAAGATCGTCCCCATTTGCATCAACATCATTCATTTTAGCGGGATTTGTGCCTGCTGCAGGACTTTTTGAGTCTGTCACAAATACCAGTGAAGTCGGGGAAAAACTTATATTAAATGCCCCTGCAATAATATACCAGTAGACATCTTTTCCTGCGTCAGTTATCTCAGGGACCAGTGGATTTTCCATAGTTGCTATTGCAGTACCGTTACCGCCTGCTTCAAATATTGTATTATCCTGCTCTACCCTGACTTCAATACTGTTTATTTTTTTGCCAGCCATAAACTCATCTATAGTAGGCTGTCCGGCAGGATTTGGGTTTAACTGGCTAAATCCTGTAGTATCGACATATTCCTTTGCTAAAGCCTCAACATTTGAAATTATTGCCTGGACATGACCTTCCTGGGATGCCTCATTTGTCCTGGGATCAGCCATTGCGCTAAATGAACCCGGGTTATCTCCTGTAAACTGCCACATGGACACCTGGTCCTCAATAGCTGTCGCGCCGGTTGCAGTAGTTGATAAAATCTCGGCTGCAACAGCTTCAACAGGAGTCACTGCCCCCGGACCACCCTCCAAATCAGTCTCGCCAACAATCTCATCAGAAATATCAATGTCTGTTATGATATATTTATCCGCGCCTGTAACAAGATATTTTTCACCATCAATGCAGAATACTTCAGTATCCCCGTCATTTTCACTATCTGCCAGGGAATCGTTGTTATCCCCTATCAGATACTGGCCTGCCGTAGTCCCCGGCACACCCTGCTGTTCCTGCTCAGGGTCGATGCCAATCCAGGTTGTTGCGTCTCCCTCATCTGCAAATGCAAATGAAGGGATTGAAAAAAATGCTATCAGTACGATAGCCAAGCCTATAAAAAACATCTTCTTCATTACTATTTTCCTGCACCTTTCCTTTATATTTTTATTTTTTATTACCTTACCGGTTGTTAATTTATCTTCTTTCATATTCTCCTTACTTTCTAAAATCATTTTTTTTATAGATTTCTTTAATTTTTTATTCCTTAAAAATAAAAAACCGACTAAATCTTTTAATTTAGTCGGTTACGCCACTAGCTCCACTTTCCCCTTAGCGTCCAGACTCGAGAAAAGCTTCACAGCTTCTAAATTTTATTCAGTTTTATACTAATAACAAGTTAAAAAAATAATTAGTAAAGATATGATAATTTATTATTTAATTGTTTGTCAAGTACTTTTTAAATAATTATTCATATAAAATTTATTTTTTTATTATAAAATGTTATATATATTAATATATAATATCATAAATATACATAAAGCTATATAAGTTAAGCGGATTCTAATTTTTTGATTGGATGGCATGGAAGCAATTTCTTATTATTTATAGCCCTCCAGCAAATAGAGAACAGTATTCCAGTAGCAAAATTAAAAAGCCCGGATATTCTCCAGGCTTTTTAATTTCTGTATATAATTTCCTTATTTATCTTTTAAAGATAAAAAATGAAATTAAACTATTTCTTCCTTCTTATCATGGAAGCAACAAAAAGTCCGAGGCCGCTTATAATAACGCCAATGCCTCCGATAGGAATTGCGGGATTTATACCTGTAAATGCAAGGACTTCAACTATGCCTGCAACTGCAACTGTGCCGTCTCCATCGCCATCGCCGTCGCCATCGCCGTCGCCGTCACCGTCGCCGTCGCCTGATTTAGGATCGTCCTTTACAAGGAAGTTGCTCCAATTGTTTTCATAAGCACCTGCTATTGGTTTATCGGGATCATCGCCATACATACCTGCCACTTTGACATAATATGTAGTTAAATCAAGCTCATAATCATCAGGGGATGATACTTCCTGTAGTTTATATATTGCCCATGGAAGATTGGTAAACATAGCAATTCCGCTGCCATCTGTAGTCTCTTTAAAATAAGTATCATATGGATAAGTATTGGTCTCATCCCTCCCACTGTCATAAGTCAGGCCATATAATGCTCCTTCTACAAGATCTGCGCTCTTGGAATCTCTTTTTTCGACTGTGAGGGTGAGCCACCTTGAATAGAAGTCAGTCGCTTCGCTGCAGGGTTCACTGTAGCTTTCTATTGCAAATCTCTGGTAGCATGGTTCTGGATGAACAGTCTCAGCACATCGCCATACCCAACGCCAGCAGTCCCAACTCCAGTAGTATCCTGCCGGTTTTTCAACAGTAGGTGCACCATTTATCCAGCGCTCACGTACCCAACGCCCGCTTGCATCGTAATGCCCTGGAACCTTGACATCCTCATAAGTACTCCAGCAACCGTCCTTATCTTTACACGGTCTTACAATAAGCTTTCCAGCATTGAAGTAATCAATATCAGTATTGCATGGTACGTAGGTTTCAACTGCAGGTACAGGATTTGCGCCTACATTCATCATGTCCTTAGTCTTTGTTACAGCGCCATTTGTTACCCCAACCACATTTGCATACATATTAAAGTCATCCAGGTCTTGCCCTTGTTCAAGGTCAATTTTTTCATCATCGTCAATATCAACACATGCACCTATCCGAACCATCATTTCCTCGTATTGTGGATAGCCGTCGCCCCACCAGAAGAAGTAGTAAGGAATTCCTGCTGCACCAAAAGTGTCATCGGTTATTATGGTATCACCATCATTATCGTCTGTATTCATTCCATCCCCGTCATCTGCAAAATCAAACATAGTAGATGTAGAAGATGTCACCAGTGAATTAGGAGCAAAGCTTACATTATAAGACCCTGCAAGGATATACCAGTAAACTGTTTTACCTTCACTTTCTGGTGGAAGTACTGGATCAGGATCGCCTTCTGCTATATCAGCCACAACTGCTCCATCAGTAACTCCCGGAACCAGTGGTTCAGGCATTATTGCAACAGCATAAAACTCATTATTAGCAGTACCGTCAGTTTCAATAAACTCCGTCTGTCCAGGGTTCAGTAATACAAAAATATCATTTACCCCCAAACCAGGTGCAACATAATTGGCCATGAAGGCCTCAAGACTGATGTCATTATTGGGATCCAAATCAGTATTTTCTG
>CAYGYY010000136.1:0-3832 GCA_964354265.1 uncultured Actinomycetota bacterium | reverse complement strand
TGGCGGTGCAGGCCATACCATAGAAATTATTAAAGCCATTGCCCCCACAGGCAAAGTAATCGGAGTTGATCTTGATAGCCAGGCCACAAGCACCGCCACCAGAAATTTGAAGGATAAAGGGCTGATAGACTATATCGAAATTGTAAATGATAACTTTTCCAATGTCACAGATATTTTGAGGGCACATTCAGTAAAAAGATTAAACGGTTTTTTATTGGACCTTGGTCTTTCTTCCATGCAGATAGAAATGTCAGGAAGAGGTTTTTCCTATCTGAAAAACGAAAATCTTGATATGAGGTTTAATACGAAAGAAGGGATAAGCGCTTCAGATATAATAAATGAATATCCTGAAGAATTGTTAAAGGATATTTTTTATAAATACGGGGAAGAAAGATGGTCAGGCCGTATTGCAAGTAAGATTGTCAGTTATAGAAAAAATAAAAGAATAGAACTGACAGGACAGCTCATTGAAATAATAAAAAAATCTGTTCCACTCAAGTACCAGTATGGTGACGGCGGGCATCCGGCAAAAAGGGTTTTCCAGGCAATCAGGATAGAGATAAATGGAGAGCTTAAAAATTTAAAAGATGCTTTAAGTGACGGCGTGGATTTAATGGCAAATGGCGGCAGGATGGTTATCATCTCCTATCATTCACTGGAGGACAGGATTGTAAAGGAAAGTTTTGTGTCTTTTACAGGAAAATGTACATGTCCGCAGGATTTTCCTGAATGCAGGTGTGGAGCAATAAAAAAAGGAATGATAATAACAAAAAGGGTAGTAAAACCTTCTGAAGATGAGATAAGACAGAACCCCAGGGCCAGGAGTGCCAGGATGAGGGTTTTCGAGAAGGAATAAAAATAAGACATATTATTAATATGGATACAAGACTTGCAGAAGAACAAATATTTAACAGGAAAACATATCCTCTGCTTTACCTTGTAAACAGGCATGAAGACACCGGCAGGGAGAAAGTTATTCACACGAGGTCAGGGGTGTTTTATGTCATGATTATAGTGGTCATATTCCTGGCCATGGGTATTTTGCTGAATATAGGGCTAAAGATACAGAGTATTAACTATGAGAAAAAAATAATAGAAGTAAACGAGCTGATAGCTCTGGAAAATGAAAGAGCGGACCGCATACAGTTAAAGATCGCCGAACTTAAAAGTCCTTCAAGGGTCATTGAGGTCGCTGAAGAAGATCTTGGCATGGTAATATCTGACAGGATAAAAATAATGAGGGTTTCAGGTGCAGGACTTGGCGCAGAAGAAAAAATCTATGATTTCATGGCAAATAATCCTGCAGACGGCATCAAGAATTATGATAATTTCATTGGAACTATTTACAGTGTAAAAGATATTATAATGGTAGTTTCAGAAGGAGTGTTAACTTTTTTTATACCATAAATTATAATTGAAAAATTGCTAAGATGATTAGGGAAGTCAATAACAGAATAAACAGGAAAAGAGTATATTTCCTGTTTTTTTTATTTATCGCAGCATTTATTCTGATAACATACAGGCTTGTGTCTATTCAGTATATTTATGCTTCAAAATATAAGACATACGCTGATTTTCAGCATATGGAAGAACTTGTAATAAATTCAAAGAGGGGAAAAATCCTGGACAGGAATGATATAGAGCTTGCGACCAGCCTGATAGAAAAAACAGTTTATGCAAATCCTAAACTGGTAATAAGCCCTGAAAAGGAAGCCCTGGCATTATCCGAGATCCTTGATCTTGATCCTGAGAAGCTTTCAACCACGCTTAGCGATGAAGAGCGGGGGTTTGTATATATAAAGCGCCAGATAAGTTCAGAAACAGCGGACCTTATCAGCCAGCTTAATCTACCAGGAATATATATCCAGAATGAAAATAAAAGATATTATCCCCAGGACGATATCGCATCATCGATAGTAGGTTTTACTGGTCTTGACAACAATGGTTTAAACGGGATAGAACTGGAATATGAAAAAGTGCTCAGGGGAGTTGACGGGAAATATCTGATTGAAAAAGATGTTTACGGCAAAATAATCCCGGGCAGTAAAAACAATTATATGGCTCCCCTGGATGGCGGAGAGGTAGTGCTGACCATAGATTCACAGATACAGTATATTACCCAGAAAAAGCTTGCGGAAGTCGCAGAAACATATGAAGCTGAGCATGCTATAGCAGTTGTAATGAATCCTAAGACCGGGGAAATCTATGCTATGGGCAGCTACCCTGGATTCGACCTGAATAATTATGAGGATTATGATGCTTCCAATTATAAAAACCTTGGGATATCTTTTACATATGAGCCGGGCTCGACATTCAAGATAGTCAATATCTCATCAGCTATTGACAGCGGCAGTATAGGTCCGGATCAGAGCTTTAATCTTCCGTACAGTATCAAAGTCGGGGATAAGATAATAAAGGAAATATTCAGGAGAAACAGCATAAATTATACAACCGGCGAAATAATAAAATATTCAAGCAATATTGGCGCTGTGACATCAGCGCTGGCCATGGGGAAACAGGTTTTTTATGAATCTATAAAAAAGTATGGTTTTGGAGATGTAACAGGAATCGATCTTCCAGGTGAAGAACCTGGCCTGATTTATGGCTATAAGGAATGGCCGTCATCAATGATAGGCGCGCTTGCCATAGGCCAGAGCATAGCAGTGACACCCCTGCAGATTTTGAGGGCTGCATGCGTGATCGCAAATGGCGGTTACCTGGTAACTCCATATATTGTCCAGGAGATAAGGCTTCCAAATGATAAAATAGAATATCCTGCAAAAAAGGAAGACAAAAGGATAATTGGAGCCGATACTGCTGCAGCGGTGAAAGATATGATGCTTGCATGTGTTGAAGATGGTACAGGAACGAGGGCCCAGATCGAAGGAGTAGATGTATGCGGTAAAACAGGTACTGCCCAAAAAGCAAACAAGGGCGGAATCGGTTATTCCGAGGAAAGGTTAATTACTTCTTTTATAGGTTTTGCGCCATATGAAGATCCCCAGGTAGCGATTGTAATAGTAGTTGACGAGCCAAAGGAGCATGGCGTACAAGCATGGGGCAGCACTGTTGCCGCACCTATTTTTAAAGATATAATGAGTTTTGCATTAAATAGATTAAGATTTTATTCGGATGGGGAAGTGTCTGCATGAGGTTGACAGAGCTGGTTAAAAATGTAAATTTTTTAGGTATTACTGCAGCTGGTAATACTGATGAAATTGATATATCAGGTATATCCATCAATTCAAAAAAAGTTAAAAAAGGATATTTGTTTGTTGCTATCCCGGGTTTTAAAAAAGACGGTCATGCTTATGCAGCTGAAGCTGTAATTAACGGAGCAAAAGCAGTAATGGTCCAAAAGACCCTTGAGCTGCCGACCAGCATACAACAAATACTGGTAAAAGACTGCCGAAAAGAGATGGCAGTCATATGCAGGAATTTTTATAGAAACCCTACCTCGGATATAATGCTTACAGGCATAACAGGGACAAACGGCAAGACTACCTCAGTTTTTCTTACTGACTCTGTTTTTAGAATCGCAGGACTTAAAACTGCATATATAACTACAATAAAAGCAGAAATTTCTGGTATTCCACTCTCTTTTGACCGCACTACTCCTGATTCTCTGGACCTGAATAAGTTTTTTGCAGACAGCTTATCCAGGGGTATACAGGCAGCAAGTATGGAAGTATCTTCACACTCTATCGATCTTCACAGGGTGGACTGGATTGAATTTGACTATTTTTTATTTACGAACCTGACCCAGGACCATCTTGATTATCATGAGAATATGGAAAACTATTTTACAGTCAAAAACAGGATTTTCTCTAAA
>CAYGYY010000135.1:0-3885 GCA_964354265.1 uncultured Actinomycetota bacterium | reverse complement strand
AAATATCGAAGACAATGATGACAGACCTTTTAAATTAAATGCTCTTAAATATGAGGAAATTAATTTTAATAATTGGGCTCCTTCACCGGAAATAAAAATCTTTATTGGTGTTATGAATGTTGAGCCAAAAAAAATTGTATATAAATTTTTCAATGAGAGGAACTTAATTAATTTTGAAAAGTACTGTAATTTGATACACCCAGGCGCCTATATTGGTGAAAATGTGATAACAAAAAATGGCATACTTATTTGTGCAGGGTCTGTAGTAGAGCCATTCACCGAGGTTGGAAATTTGGTGACAATTAATAGAAATGTAAGCATAGGCCACCATAATAAGATTTCAGATTTCTGCACTATTAATGCTGGCGCTAATATTGCCGGGTGTTGTGAAATTGAAGAAGGAGTTACTATAGGTATGGGAGCGATTATTTTTGATGGGGTCAAAATAGGAAAAAACACAATAGTAGGCGCTGGTTCACTGGTAACAGGTGATCTGCCTGAAAATGTAACAGCATACGGTTCTCCGGCAAAAGTAATAAGGGAAAATTAGGCAAGCATTGCCTGAAAAAGGTTTATTAAAAACGGTTAATCATGTTATCCACCTTAATAAGCTTTTTGGTTTTTGGATAATGCTAATCATATGTTCTTGTTGCCTATTACTCTTTTGATTTTTATTCTAGAGTAAATATTGAAGATAAATAATGAACCAAAAAATAAAAGAATACTTGCTTTTAAAATATTCAGGAAAAGATGTTAATATTAAATTGATTGTGAGATGCAATAGTATAAAAATATCAGTATATATGTAGAACTTATGAACGATTTAATTATAAATTTTACACCAACTGGAATGATACCTACAAAGGAAGTAACCCCTTTCGTGCCCATATTGGAATCAGAGATTGTTGAGGATGTTTTTAAAGCCTGGGAATTAGGTATTACTATGGTTCATATTCATGCCAGGAATCCTAAAACAGGCGAATCATCTAATGATATTGAGATCTATGGAAATATCATTGAAGGCATCAGGTCTTTTGCACCGGATCTGGTAATCTGCGTATCTTTAAGTGGCAGAATTTTTAAGGAGTTTAAAGATCGAGCTGCACCACTTGAACTGGAGGGTAGATTAAAGCCCGATATGGGTAGTTTGACATTAAGTTCATTAAATTTTAATAAACAAGCATCTATAAATGAGCCAAAAACAATAATAGACCTTGCCCAAAGAATGAAAGAGCTGGGTATTATGCCTGAACTGGAAGCTTTTGATGTAGGAATGCTTAACTATGCAAAATATTTAATAAAAAAAGAGATAATTTCTGCGCCTTATTATTTTAACCTTATTTTTGGTAATATAGCTTGTGCCCAAGCAGACCTGCTACACGCCGGAATCATGGTAAATGATCTTCCCGGGAACTCTATTTGGAGCTTTGGAGGAATCGGAGATTTTCAATTAATGATGAATAACATCGCAATTGTTTTTAATGGCGGAGTTAGAGTTGGCCTTGAAGATAATATATATTTCGATGCAAAAAGAACCAAATTAGCCAAAAACATTGATTTGATTAAAAGAATCCATAATATTGCTGGAGTACATGACAGAAAAATAATGAGTTCAAAAAAACTGAGAAAACTATTAAATCTAAAAGATGGAAATGGCAGCTATGGTCTCTTATGAAAAGAGTCCCTACCATTCCATTTTGCAATAACAGCTTCTGTAGCAATTATCAAATATCTAAGTTTATAAGGATGTCTTCATCAGACAGCGCTGCTTTGCTCATAAGTTAAGAAATGTGGCAGTAAAGATAAAAAAGACAGATAGAAAAGCAGTAATGTCTTTTTTTAATGTTTTATCTAAAGTAGTATAATTATTTTATTAATAATTCTGGTTCTTATTTTCCCTAAATATATAAAAGGAGATAAAAATGAGAAGGAATACCTTATATGTAATTCTTTCAATAATTACTTTCCTGGCTATCTCTACAGTGGCAGCAACATGCAATATGTGCGGATTTTCAATAAGCCCTACTACAGGGGGAGAACAAGCAGACCAGGCTTCGGAAGAAGACGATACTTCATCAGGAGAAAATAGAACTACTGAGGAAACAGGGGCAGTGTCAGAAGAAGATGGTGAAGACGAGCAAGGCAATGCTGAAGAAGCCAGTACCAGCCATTCTCCTGAGATTATAACAATAATATTTAACGGTGATGATATAACCCAGTCGCTTGAAAGTGAGTTACTGCGTATTAGCTTTGGAGAAACACCAGTGGAGCATATATTTTTAATTATTGCTGAAGATACAGACAGTGATGAATTAATTTTTAGTGCAGAGGCAAGCGAAGGTGAAATTCAAGATTTACATAATACTGGTTCAACAACTGCTGAATTTTCTTATATAGCACCTGCAACATTTTCAGGTGAAGGTGAAATGCCTTATCCTGCCACAATAGCAGTCAGTGCAGCAGACTCAGATGGTAACATGGATGTTTTTGTAATAGATATTGGTTTAGTTCCTCAAATTACGGCTTTCCAGCTTCCTGATACAATAAATCTTGCTGTGGTTGGCAGGGAAACAGGTTGTATTAATATTGGTGGTTCTGCCGGAGATGACACTTATATGGGTGAAATTTATATTGGTGATAGTGGTGATAATGGTATTTCAACAGGTTACTTAAGTTTTGATATTACAGACCTTGCAGGAGTAGAGGTGGTATCTGCAACCCTGACAATGGCAGTATATGAAGTGGTAGGAGACAATATATCATTTCTGGACTATTTAAGGATTGCAACTACAGATTATGGAGCTCGTCCTCTCAGAGTTTCTGATGCAAATATCACAGGCAGCAGAATAGCACAATTACCAAATTCTACAACAGATATAAGCTGCAGTAGCAGTGCGTTAATAAATGAGCTGCAAAAAAAAATAGATGCGTCTAGTGATAGATTCCAACTAAAAATCTACTGGTCAAATCCAGATTCAAATGACGATGGCGGACCTGATGGTTTAAATTACCAAAAAGAAGATGTACTTCTTAAAATCCAGTATAGAGAGTAGTAGCATTTAACTTTATAGATTTAATATTTAACATCATACCAATTGGCATTAGTCAGTATATCCAACTTCCAGCATTACATCTGACAGATAAATTATAATTCCATCAGCGGCATGATTGTTATAAACTGAATCTATAACAAGTTTTACCTGGAAATATTGTCTTCCTGCAGTTAAAGTATTCTGTACTGCATTTATTAAAGCTTCATTTGTAAAACTAAAATCAGAACCGCTAAGTGGGAAAAAGTTAGTAAGTGTAGTCACCGGCGTTCCGTAATCTGCTCCATCAAGACTGTTTCCATAATCAGTACTGCCGATCCGCATTTCTCTCATAAGTCTGGTCGGATCACCGACTCTTTCATCCCTTATAGTAAGCCAGGCACCAGTGACATTTTCCCCTTCAATACTTCTTATATCAAAGCTTAAAAATCCTCTTGTTTGTATGTCTACCGCCTGGTCGCCAACATATATAGCAGGAGACCCCGAGCTGTCTGCTGAAATAAATACTTCTCCACCCTGATTGACCTGACCGCTCATTGAAGCAACTGCCCCAAAACCCCTTGCAGACTCAGATGGACCGGCTACTGCTGCCGGTTCTACGGTAACGCTAATTGCTGCTGTTGCATCTCCTCCATTATCATCAGATACTTCGATATAGATTTCAAACGAACCCGGATCAGAAGGGGCTACCCAGCCAAATTCTGCAGTATTATTATCTATCCTTTCTGTTTCCATATTATTTCCAATGCTGTCTGATGCGGAATAAGAAAGCTCATCGCCATCTTCATCTTGAGCCTCTACACGAAAGTTGGCATTTTCTTCAGTAAGGATATTG
>CAYGYY010000134.1:0-3980 GCA_964354265.1 uncultured Actinomycetota bacterium | reverse complement strand
ATAAGGGAAGCATTGTGAGACTTCTTCCATATCTTTTTCGATGAATTCTTTTTTCCCGTAATCTATAAGTTTGATTTTTGTTTCCGGTACTTTTTTTTCGCCAGTATGGACAAGGGTGCCGGCAGGAAGGTTGGATTTTTTTGTCCTGCTGCCAGATATTTCAACCATTTTTATATTCTCCTCTTTTTTTAGTTTTTTTACTTAAACAGTACTAAAATAATTTTAATTTCCTGCATGAATAGCAAACTATCTGATGTTTTATTAAAAGATTTGGGCGCTATCCTGTTATAGTATAATAATATTTTAATTCCAAAAAAAAGACTTGACAAAAAATTATTTAAATTATAATTTATAAATATATAATAATATTGTTATATAGATATGTAACTACGGCTAAAAAAGGCAGATAAGAGGGAAAAATGATAAAAAATAATTTTTACAATCTCCATGCAGAAATCTGCAAGACAATCTCGAACCCTAACAGGCAGGCGATACTCAACTCTTTGAGGGATGGTGAAATGACAGTAACTGAGTTAATAAAAAAAACCGGGATTTCCCAGGCTAACCTTTCACAGCATCTTTCAATATTGAGGTCTAAAGGTGTAGTGAATACAAGGAGGGATGGAAATAATATCTATTACTCCATTGCGAATCCGAAATTAATACAGGCTTATGATTTACTTTCTGAAGTACTGCAGGATTCATTTAAGAGCAAGCATGAAGCAGTCAGCGACGCAATAGACAATAATTCATAGAGTATAAAATAGGTAAAAATTAATTGGAAATCATATAAATATGAAGGCTGCCTAACAAAATCCAATAAAAGATTATTAATAAGGGGAAAAATGGAAGAAGAAAAGAAAAAAGAAATAACAATGATTGTACTTAGCGGGGATATGGACAAACTGGTGGCTGCGTTCAGTATAGCGACAGGCGCTGCAGCTTCAGATATGGAAGTGACCATGTTCTTCACTTTCTGGGGTTTTCGTGCATTGAAGAAACCGAAAGCAAAAACGGGAAAAAGCTTCTTATCGAAGATGATGGGCATGATAGAAGGCGGGGGCATCAAAAAAGCTTCACCAAGCAAATACAGCATGTTAGGAATGGGAAGGTGGATGTTCAATAAAATGATGAGGGCAAAAAAAATGCCTTCACTTGAAGAACAGAGAAAATTGGCGCTTGACCTTGGTGTAAATATGTATGCATGCCAGCAGACCATGGATATTATGGAGATACCACGCGAGAGTCTCATTGATGAGGTGAAAGATGTGGTGGGGGTTGCATTCATGCTCGAGCATTCAAAGAATTCATTTTCAACATTGTTCATTTAACAAGGCTAATTCAGGTATGCAGAATAATTTCCTGAAATAAGGCTAAAAAGAATAATAAAAACAAAAAAATATAAAATTTAGAAAACAATAAAAATTATGTTAAGAGTGGAAGGAATTATAAATGACTGAAGAAGCAAAAGTGGATATGGAACTTGATTTGAGGGGACTTCTTTGTCCTCTGCCGATGGTAAGAGTAAGCCAGAATATAAAAAATATCCCGGTAGGTGGAATTATAAAGGCGACTGCAACTGATCCCGGAAGTCTTGCAGACATTCCTTCGTGGGCCAGGACAACAGGAAACGAAGTATTGAAAACGGAAAAGGATGGAAAAGACATAATCTTTTTTGTAAAGAGATTAAAATAGATTTAAATAGATAATAAAATATAAAAATAATATCAGGAAGAGTGTCTTATTCCTGATATTATTTATCAGGATACAAAAATGAAGTTGAAAACTGTATAATAATCAGTTAAATAATAAGTGTTTCATCAAAATACCATGAAACAGTTTTTTCACACAATAACAAAAAAGGAATGGTAGATTATGAATGGTTTTTCTTTTTTTGCTGCAGGAATTCTGATATATATAGCAGTGATAGTATTTATCATCGGAATGTCCTGTCAGATTGTCACCTGGGTAAGGACGCCAAGGTCTTCTGTAGCGCTTGGAATATTCCCGAAACCTAAAAATAAGGGCATAAGATTTTTCAAGCTTTTAAAGGATGCTTTTGTTTTCCCGCATTCTGCAGAAATCGACCCCTGGATGTGGGCATTTGCAATATTCTTTCACTTTGCCCTCGCTACTGTGCTTTTTGCACATTTCAGGTTGATTAGGGAATTTAACCTTCTTGAAAGTGTAATCGGCCCGGAAAGCATGGAAAAGTTTGCAGCTGTTGCAGGCGGTACCATGGGAATAATTTTGCTCATAACAATATTCTTCTACATATTCAGGCGTTTCTTTTCTCCTTACAAAGAACTCTCTGTATTTGAAGATTATTTTATTGTATTCCTTCTGATAGTAATAATCGCGCTGGGTGACCATCTGAGGTTTTTTGCAAAGATATCAGTTGAAGATTACAGGGCATATTTTCAAAGCGTTCTGATGTTTCAACCAAGTTTTCCTGAAGCTATTGCAGAAAAAGGTTCAAAATGGGTTTTAACCATCCATGTATTGTTTGTAAATATTTTTGTCATGTATTTTCCCTTTAGCAAGCTTACACATGCAATAGGCACTTTTGCAGTTAATACAGTAAGGAGCGATGCCTGATGGACGATATACAGAAACAGGCTTTACTGGATGTTTTAAAAAGCAAAATAAACAGGCAGCTTTTATATTATCTTGACATATGCGCAAGATGCGCAATATGCAGGGAGGCTTGTCACCAGTATGCAGTAACAAAAGACATAACCTATCTTCCGGCATACAGGGCAGAGCTTATAAGACGGATTTACAAGAAAAACATTTCTTCTGTTGGAAAAATATTTCCCAGACTCTTTGAAGGCAAAGAGATAGATGACGAAAAACTTCTGGATGAACTCTACAGGGCTGCTTATGCATGCACAGGCTGCAGGAGATGTATGGTTTACTGTCCTTTCAGTATTGACACTGCATGGGTGCTTTCTGCTGCAAAAGAGATACTGAATGCAGCAGGTAGGGGCAATACTATCCTCGGAGAGCTTGCAGGCGCGGCTATAATGAAGGGCGAAAACATGGATATTTTCAGGGATATAATTGTTGAAACCTTGAAGGATAGCGAGAACGAGTTACAGAAAAGACTTAATGACCCTGAAGCAACTATCCCTATAGATGTAGAAGGCGCAGACATGCTTTATGTTGCTCTTGCAGGTACTCACACTATAATCCCTGCAGCTATGATATTCAATAAGGCAAAAAAAAGCTGGACACTTTCACTTTTTGAAGCGGCAAATTATGGATATTTCCTGGGTGATAGCAAAAAAGCAAAAAAGATATCAGACAGGATAATCGATGAGGCAAAAAGACTTAAAGTAAAGGAAATAGTTATAACCGAGTGCGGACATGCGTACAGGGTTATGAAATTCCTTTATGAAGCCTGGGCAAAGGAGAAATTACCTTTCAGGATAAGGGGTTTTGTTGAACTGATTGCCGGCTATGTAAAGGATGGACAGATAACCCTTAAAGAGGGTAATGTAAAAATCCCGGTGACTTACCATGATCCGTGCCAGGTCGGAAGGAATGCAGGTTTTTACGATGAACCAAGGTTTATTGTAAATAGTATTGCAGAAGATTTCAGGGACCTAAACCCTAATAAAGTAAGGAACTGGTGCTGCGGAGGCGGAGGCGGCCTTGTTGCAATGCCGGAGTTTGAAGAACTCAGGATAAAAACCGGAAAATTAAAATATGAGCAGATAAAAAAAACAGGGGCAACAATCGTGGTGACACCATGTGAAAACTGCAGGCTCCAGATCGGCAACCTGAATGAGCATTATGGCATGGGCATTGAAATAAGCTCCATGATGGATTTTGTTGCAGATAACATGGTGATCTGATTTTTTAAGGTTCTTGCTTTATTGTGATTTTAAAATTAATCACAGCAATTACTGGCAATTACCTGATCACAGGTGATTGCCTTTATTATAAAATATATTGTTATGAAAGGTAAAAATGGA
>CAYGYY010000133.1:0-3982 GCA_964354265.1 uncultured Actinomycetota bacterium | reverse complement strand
AATCTATTTTAAGAAGAGGATTTAAGGAATTGGTAATTGCTTTATCTACCGCAACGCTTTTGATAGTTCCTCTCGGAGAGTATCTAATGACTCGTTGTCTATGAATAGGCGTTTCCATATTGCATAATTTAATATTATCCAAAACATCCAGTGTGGATGGCTTCCTTTAGACTGAAAATCCGTAATTATATTTTTATCAAAGCATTTTGATGCTAAAGCGATCAGGGGATTAAGGACAGTTATCCATTGTTTATTTTGGACTGCAATTCCTATCTTTTTACGTTTTATGATAAATTCTGGTATATATAAATCTCTTGCGACACCCTGTAATACATTTTTAGGGTGTTTTAATTTAACCGCCCAATTGATAGAAAACGCATTATTCAATAGTTTAAGGTCTAGAAAAGGGTAATAAATTATTTTACTGTTAAATTCACAAATTTTTGACCAATTTGATGTTGAAATTAATTCATCATTAATATACAACACAGATAACTTGTCGCATATTGAATTATTATTAAGAAGCTTTAGTAATTCATATCTGCTTGCATTTATATCTTTTATACTGACGTTTAAATATTTACAAACCCAATCCTTATTCCTTCTGTAAATAGAATATATTATATTATCGGGATCTTCTAAGGGTTTATAAATATTATTAACTTTCTTTATTCTTTTGACAAAACCATGTCCTCTTTTTGTAATTTTTGAAGCAGCTTTTACCAGAGAAAATAATGGGTATAAAGAGAGTAATTTATATAATTCTCTATGCTTGCTCAGCCTATATATATGATTAAGCTCTGAATTGCCGAAAGCAGTCTCTGCTCCTTGCCCACACACCATAATATCCTTATTACCAGTGATACCATTTTTATACAATAAGTAAAATAAAACTTCCTGAGGCCAGATAATTGGTTCTTCAACAATTGATATGGCTTCTAAAAACCCAAAGAGAAATTCATTATTATCAGATTTATAAAAATAATGGTCAGATCCAAAAGCTTCTGCCGCAGACAGCGCGTAATATTTTTCTTTATCGTCTGTTTGGTCTTCAAAGGGATATGAGGTAGAATAGCTCTCATTTATTCCAAAAATATTTTTGCATATGTTAAATAATATAGACGAATCAAGCCCACCGCTAAGCAGAACAGCAAGCCGGTCACTTAAAGGGCCCAAACGATTAACAGAGTGCAGTATATCAGCATATGTCTGGTTGACTATTTTTTCTATTGGATCAGATTTTTTATAGTTCATAGACTTAATGCTGAATGGGTCATATCTCTTTTCTGATTCAATAGTGCATCTATCACCAGTAATTCCAATATATAGCTTTGCGCCAAATGAGAGTCTGTTTATGTTCTTGAATAGTGTCTTTGGTGGGATAACAAACTGATAGGTAAAAAATTCTGGTAGCACAGAGGTGTTTTCCTCTAGTGATATTCCTGCAGCTTTAAGCATTGATATATGTGTGGAACAATAAAACTCACCATTAGTATTTAAGTGATAATAAATCGGCCTGCCCGAGTAGGTGTTTGCAGATATGGAAAGCTTATTTTCCTCTTTATCGAAAATAATTTCTGACAGAATTATATCCCTTACATTTGGTCTATTAACAAGAGGAGACTCTATGATTGAAAATCCATTTGTATCTGTAAAATATTGTGATAAAAAATTGTCAGTTGCAATTGTTGCAGAAAGCTGATTTACTATGATGTGTTTTATTTTGTATTTAGTATTATCTAGCTTTACCTGGATCGGCTTTTTAGTTATTGCAATTAAAAACATCTATTGTGTACATTTCACTAATAAATTCTTGTCTTGTGTATACTTCCAAAAATATATTATAGTCTTTTAAATATGATTATAAAACACTCAAGATTTCCGTGTTAGCATCTAAAATTCCGTGATAGTTTTTTCATTAAATCTTTTTTCCCAATAATCATTCCATTCCCCATTTATTTTAAGCAATCTTAATCTGAGCATCTTGGCTGCATTTTTCTCATACCAACTCATGCCTCTTAGTTTAAATCTTCTGGCAGCTAAAATATCCACTGTTTTTTCAACTCCTCCTGAACCAACTATTCCGACCTTCTTATAGTTTTCTATTCCGTCAGCATTTGACCTTATATTTTAGATGCTTCCTTTTTCCGTTGATTAATCTTAAAATAGGGTTAATTTTATGGTTCAAAGTTTTTAATTCAGGTATGAAAATAATACATTATCTATGTTTCCAATACCCAGGAACAACTTTCCATTTTGATCCTAATTCAAAATCATATGACAGCGGATTAAATTGAAACGTACCGCCCAAAGGGTAATTTGTCAGTTCCCCAAAATATATCTGGCTATCTACTAAGCATAAATCTACACGAATAAAGTCAAAAGGTTTACCCAAAAATTCTGCTAGGTCTATCATGTATTTAAGATTTTCAGGTTTTTTACTATAGCCTGCTTGTTTTGTAAGTCCTCGGACATTTACATACTCCCACTCGGGTGTATACCAAGCTCCATTTATATCAACAAACCTGTCATAATAAACCAGTATTAATTCACATTTACCGTAAAAGACTTCAAACTTATAATCAATGGGAAATTTCCTGCTACTGTCTAGTAACAGTTTTTCTATTAATATTTTTCTTTTTATTTTCTGGTATGCCCATTCATGCTGATGAAACTGATATGGCTTCGAGAGCCAGTTCTTACAGATAGCTATGATTTCTTCTTTTGGGTCTTTATAATCAGAAATTATTTTGGGTTTTTTCCCTTTTATAATCATATATATTTTTTGTCCTTCTATATTTTCTGCAAGAATAATCTTTCCACTTGCATGGGTTGGTTTAATAACATATTCTCCGGAAAGAGAATCAAAAGGGATGTTTTGTGGCTTATCAGTCACATATAACAGTGGAACCAATATCTTTTCAGATTCTTTTTCTCCAAGTACTTCTTTTAAATACTGTCTTACTTTATATTTGTCTGCAATAATTGGAAGAAGGGGATTTCTATCATAAATTTTTTTCCATAATATTTTCTCATTAAAACTTTTAGGGTTTTTAAGGTCAGGATAGTAGCCTATTATCTCCTGTATACGCCTTCTTTCTTTTTTGTATGCTGAAATCCTTGAGATGCTGTCATATATTAGAAATGATGGGTATGAGTAGATGATTGGGTATGTTGTTCTTTTGTAGGCTTTTTTTAAAAAGCTTCTAAGCTTATTTAACATATTATCTTATCTATAGGTATAATTTGATTAAAAGAATGGAGTAAACCCTCCTCTTCGGAAGTGATAGTTATAAGGTATCCCTGATTGCCATAATATGACATTCCCTGAGCTGTACTATCTGCATCCTGCCCAGATAAAGAATTTCCTATAACCTGGATAGGATCTGCAAAAAGAAATGACGGAAATAAAAGAATAGCAGATACGATAATTACCAAAGATTTTATTAATGATTTTATTTGTTTTAAAATTAATATAAATAGTAATTGTCCTTTATTTGAATAGATATAAAAATTTATGAGTGATAAGTATAAATGAGTTCCTGGCCTAGTTGCCCCCATCCACCAAAATGGTATAAGTCCGACCCCTGTATATTTTTTAATCTCTTCCATCAGATCCCTTTTATAAATATTTTTATTATTTAAAGAAAAATATAGGATATCCAATTAAAAATTAATAAGAAATTACATAATCCAATAAATTAACCAAATGCCTTTTTATAGCACTTTTTGATAATACTACGAATTTTATATAAAAAAATAGGCAAATATAAAAATCTTACAGGTTTAAAAAAAATATGATCTTTAGTCTTAAAAATCATTTTTGTCTTATTTTTTGAGTTTAAATTACATTTTCTAATCTTGGTGACAGGATAATATTTATCATGAATCGCAGAAGGAACACCTGTACTTGTGTGGGTCTTTAAGTTTCTGCAATACGGTTATATATTAGCATCTTTATCTTGCTGGTTTGGATTATAAA
>CAYGYY010000132.1:0-4027 GCA_964354265.1 uncultured Actinomycetota bacterium | reverse complement strand
CATCAATAATATCAATTGGCAGGGTTTCAATTATTTTTTCAATTTCATTTAATTTTTCCTGTCCGCATTCCCGTAAAATAATATAACAGACTTCACCATAATTTACAGTCGTCATTAGCAGGTTGCTGTCTTTTTCATAAGCATCAATAAAAAAAGTTTCAATCTTTTTAAAACCAGCTTCTTTTTCTAAAAAAATCATTAATCCATGCGAATCAAGAATTCTTGCCATAAATCAGGCCTCTCTTTTCCTGTCCTCTAAACGCTCTTTAAGCAAAAGATTTGATAATTTTCCTTTGGTATTAAGTATTCCGGAAATTTTTTTAATATACTCAGGAGTTACGGCTTTTAGTACTAATTCCCCGTCTCTTTCCTCAATATATAGCTTTATGCCTTTTTTAATATTATATTTACGGCGTATTTTTGAAGGTATTACAATTTGTCCTTTGGCGCTTACAATTGCAGTTATCATTTATTTAATCCTCCTTTTATTGAAATGTATATCATATAATAATAAGTATGTCAATTTAATTATATCTTACTTATAATAATTATTATACATAATAAAAATATTTACGAACTCATAAAAAGTTAAGCCATTGATGAAAATATCAGTATTTTATATAAATCATTTTAATTTCTTAAAAAATTGAAATATAATTACACAATCATGATATTTATTAATTAGGAGATTTGATGAACATGAAGTCGGGAAAGTCAATCATTGTCTATATCTTCGCAATCATTCTGCTTGTTTTCGGATGCGTAGGAACCATCGCATGTATCGGGGGAATATTTGCAGTAAATAATTTTAACCTTGCAGACCTCAATTTTACAAACATCAATTCCACAGTTCAGGAAGGAGTCGGTTCCGTTAATAAATTGATAAAAGATTCCTCAACAGCGCTTGGCAATGTCTCAACAACTGTCAGGGAAGTGGAGAATACATTGTTTACCGTGGCGGACCTGTCAAGATCAGCAGCCCAGGCAACCTATGGGATTGCGGAGTCAATGAATTTTGAAATACTGACTTTAAAACCACTTGCGGCATCTGCCAAATATTTTAACGATATTGGAGATAACCTTAATGCTCTTGCAGACAACATTGAGAGCACTGCAGGGACTATCAACCAGAATGCAGATGATATTGATAAAATAGCAGTTGATATGGAAGATATTTCCATAAAAATCGAAAATGCTTCAGAAGGTTTTAATACTACTACAACATCCCTTCCGGATTTCGGGTTTAAGAAAATATTGTATATTTTGCTTGCTTACTGTGGTTTCCTGCACCTGATGTTTGTTTTGATTGGAATATCGCTGATGATAGTAGGAAAATCCAGAAATACACCAGCAGCGCAACCGTCCTGATAGAAAACCTGGAAAGTCCAGTATTTATTGTTTCTTAATCAAAGAGTAATTGAGCTCGGATTCAATCTTGTTGCCTGTCCTGTCAAGCATTCTTAATTCGTTTTCAGATACTACTTCATAATACCTTGATTCATCTGAATCATCCGATGGCGCAAGCGATATTTTACCGGAACTATCCACGGCCCAGGTGCCTTCTGTGACAAAAGGGCTGACCTCTTCGCCAAGATAAGCCTCTTCGAGCTTGAAGCATTTTTTATTATCCAAAGTCAAAGTAGTTTGTATTCCTTCACAGTCCGCACATGGCAAGGTCCCCTCGTATGTCCCGTATATATTGCCCCCTGAAGCACAACCCGCCAATAGAATACCTGAAACAATCATGATGATAATAAGTGTCGATATTAATGCTGGTATTCTTTTCATGTTTTTCCCATTCTCCTGTCATTGATAAAATACAAAATATTATCCGGTCAGTTATCACCAGGGCCGATTTTTTTACCGCAATGCGGGCATATTTTTTCAGGCGGTTTCTTTAATTTTTGTACCTCATCAGATAAACCTGAGCTTAAAATACCTGCAGGCAGAGCTATTATTAGGACCCCCATCAAAGCTGCAATTATGCCAATGAATTTTCCAAGAACAGTAACAGGGTATGTGTCTCCATACCCGACTGTAGCCATGGTGATAATCGCCCACCACATGGACTTTGGAACGCTGTCAAACCATTCCGGTTTTACGTACCGTTCAGCAAAATATATTGCGACAGAGCAAAATAATAAACCCAGTATTATAAGGGTAAATACCAGTATAAGCTCCCTGGCTTTATTTTTAACGGCATTTCTAAGCAGCGACATTGCCTTTGAATATCCTGCCAGCCTGAATATCCTGAATATTCTGAAGAACCGGAATATGAGTAAAATCCTTGCGTCAAAACCTGTTATAAAATAAATATATAATGGCAGTATTGCAAGCAGATCAAAAACCTGGCTGCGGCCGGCAGCATATTTTAACCTTCCGCGTATTATGCCGGGATATTGTGGGCCAGCATTGCATGACCATATCCTTAATATATATTCTATTGTAAAGATAATTGTAATAAGGATTGAATTGATAGTAAAAAACGTGGAATATCTTTGTTCAATGCTTGGGACTGTTCTAATTATAACTATAATCAGGCTGTAAAAAATAGTGGCAAAAATAAGGCCGTTAAATATCCCGCTTACCCTGGAAGTGGATTGTTCGTTGGCAATAGCATCGTAGACTTTTATCTTTATTTTGTTATACATGAAGATACTTTTTCAATGATACATATGCTAAAGATACCTTTTTATAGTCAGTATTACCTGATTTTAAACCAGTATCTTATATTTTTAAATATTATAACTTAATAGTTTCAAAATATTAACCAGGATTATTTATTTATTATGCCTGGGGGATAAATCCTTTATGCAATATATTATTGATAAAAAAATAATTATTGCTGAAATATTACTTTATACACTTGAAAAATTTATAAATGCATTATAATAAAACAATCAATTAACAGAAGATTTTTTATAAATACTCATAATCAAGGATACCCGGTAATGAGAGCAATGGTATTAAATGAGATATGTGAGATTGTAGCAGATGCAAATCCACATGCAAAAACGCGCAAACCGAAAAAAACAGAGCCCCTGACCTTTAAAGAAATGCCCATTCCAAAACCCGGTCCTGCAGATATAATAATCAGGGTTTGGGCATGCGGTGTCTGCCATACTGAGATTGACCAGGTCGAAGGAAGAATAATACCCCCAAAATTGCCTGTGATTCCAGGGCACCAGGTTGCAGGAATTGTCTCTGATATTGGCAGTAATGTCATAAGATTTAAGCCTGGCGACAGGGCAGGGGCCACCTGGTTTTATTCCAGTTGTGGAAAATGCAGGTTTTGCCTTGGGGGATATGAAAACCTTTGTGAACAGTTTCAGGGCACCGGTTGCAATGCAGACGGCGGTTATGCCGAATATTTTATGATATCTGAAGATGCAGCATGCAAAATCCCTGAATCGTTTCCTGACCTGTATTATGTTGCGCCGCTTATGTGCGCGGGAGTAGTGGGATACCGTTCCTTAAGGCTGTCAGAAATGGAAAACGGCAGGACCCTGGGGCTTTACGGATTTGGTTCTGCAAACCACCTGGTCATACAGATGGCAAACCACCTATTCCCGGATTCAAAAAAGTTCGTAATAACCCGCAACCCTGCAGAGAGGGAGCTTGCTATAGAACTGGGCGCCGACTGGGTGGGCGATATTGAAGATAAAACACCCGCCAAACTTGACTGTGCAATAGATACCACCCCTGTATGGAAGACTGTTATTTTTGCGCTTGAAAACCTCCAAAGAGGTGGCAGGCTTATACTAAACCTTATAAGGAAGGAGGAACACGATAGAGAATTTCTTCTAAAATTAGATTATCCTGTGCATCTATGGCTTGAAAAAGAAATAAAGACCGTCGCTAATGTGACCAGAAAAGACGCAGAGGAATTTCTGCATATCGCTGCCAGAGCAAATATAAAACCCCGGATAAAGGCATTCGGCCTCGAAGATGCAAATAAAGCGCTGATTGAATTAAAAAGTGGAAATTCTCCAGGCTCAAAAATACTGAAGATAAATTGACATGCCAT
>CAYGYY010000131.1:0-4093 GCA_964354265.1 uncultured Actinomycetota bacterium | reverse complement strand
ATTAGCAAGACCTTAATCACTACTATTATGCAGCAAGACAGGTAAGTGTTCTTGATATTCCTGAAACCTTTTGAATCTTATCAATTAATAAACTTTTAAGAGCTTCTGGATCAGAAAATTCGACAAATGCAATAATGTCATAAGGTCCAATGGTTGCATGTGCACTTTTTACTTCCTCCACTGCTTTAATAGCAGAAAGCACATCCATCACTCTTCCCATATCTGTCCTAATTAAAATATAGGCATTCATTTTATTCACCTCCTATTCTTTTTAATTAACAGGATAAAACTAATGAAGTTATTATTCTATTTTGCTTAATGCTCTTTAATCAGCTTTCCAATTTATCTTTTATATTTGCTAAAGCAAGTTCAGCTTCTCTTATGTTTTGTTTTAGAATAACAGCCTCAGCTATCTTACCAAGTACTGGTATAGGAACAGTATAATCTATAGTTATATCTAACTTTGTGTCATCATTATAAGATTCAAAGTTCCAGGTCCATAAAGAATTAATACTACCTTTGCTTTTTGATACCAGTTTCTTTTCAGGTATAAATTCTTCAGTTACGGATTCACCCTCAAAACGCTTACCAGCCATCTTGTAAACCCACTTATAGGTAGAACCAACTCCTTCTTCAGTATGTTTTATATCTTTTACTTCCACCATACCTGGCAACCATTCTGGCATTAGTTCTGTTTTGGTAAGATACTCAAATACCCTATTAACCGGGGCATTAATTGTTATACTTTTTTCAATCTTTGCCATCTCTTTCACCTCCTTTTTGTGTAGATTCCAAAATAAAAAAACCGGCTATATTTAGTCGGTTTCGCTATTGGTTTTTAGCTTTTCTGTACAATTGGCGACCAATTATAATAGGAAAAGCCTTAACACTACTAAATTTTTATTTTTTCAGTTAGACTTACTCAAAATAATTATATTACTTGTAACAATAATATCAAATCTATTTTAAAATATTTTTCCACCAAATTAAGATTAAGGGATAATATTGAATAAGAATATAAGCAAGTCTGCCAGGGTAATACGCTGGATAGCCCGTATATTTGGAACTTTCTTTGCGGCTTATTTGGTTTTTACTACTATTGCCAATTTAATTATGGATTACAAGGCTTGGGATTATATACCTTATGTTTATTTTACATTTTTTATAGTTTTTGCAATAGGTGTCGTTATAGCCTGGTTTAAGGAAAAAATCGGTGGAATAATATTGATAGCTGCTGCAGTGGTAGGCAGTATTTTTAGCATTATTGTCGGTCTTAATAATCCTGATTTTGACCTATTAGATTTTATTATACTTGCAGCGTTACCTTTCCTTATAGTAGGAATTCTTTTCCTTATATACTGGTGGAAATCGAGAAAATTAAGTACTTCATAATAGTTAATAGATCATTTGCTTAAAGCAAATATTTCAAAACAATCAATCGCTTGAGATCCATTAATTATTTCAATAACTATTGTTAAATCAATTGGGAATTTTTATAAATTGTTTTAGAATAATAAAATAGATTATTGATTATAATTTACCAATTTCAGATACTGCTAGAAGGATCTTAGATACATTTAATAATAGCATTGGAGAAATATTAGCGCCCCATTAATAAAAAAATTTTCAATAAAGGAGGTATTCTCATGAATAAGGAAATCAAACCTGTAAAATACAGGAGATTATCAATTACTGCTTTAGTTACCGGAATATTAGCAATTAGTTTTGGAGTTCTTTATAACTTACTTTGGATGCAAATTGCCAATCTTCTGCAAAGCTTTGTTGATGTGAGCATAATGCCAAATATTATCCTACCAGGCATTGGCATCTCTTTTGGTCTTGCAATTGCTGCTGTTGTTTGCGGCAGTATAGATTTAAAAAGAATAAAAGCAGGTGTCTATAGCAGAAAAGGCAAAGGCTTTGATATAACAGGAATAGTGCTTGGAGGATTATTTATTTTATTAGTACTATGGTTCCTGCTTGGAGAATTGCTTATGCCTCACTAAAAATAAATAATAATAACATAATTCCTGTATAAAGATATCTCACGCGGGGCTGGCGCACATGATGTTTTATCAATAATTGGAAATGTTATTTTAATAGACACCTTACAGGATGCAATAGATGAAGGCAGAACATGGTACCGGATAAAATTAGGTCTTTTAGCAGCAAGCAATAATGATTTTCTTCAGGATAGAATTAGTTTTGATGTGAACGATTCCAAACTTATAATAAATTATTCAGAATAGCGAAAATTTGAGCATAAAAATATCCTCACCTGGTTCATCACTAGTTTTAACTGGTATCCCATATAAATCTTAATGCTTTGATATGTAGTTTTTGATACAATATTAAAGGAAGGTGGTAAATTTGATAACTCTGAGAAATATAGATTATAATAATTTTTGGGAAATAATAGAACTAAAGGTATATGAAAATCAGCTTGACTTTCTTACTTCTAATGTAGTATCAATTGCGCAGTCAAAAGTTCAACCGGAATGTATAACTCTTGCAATATATAATGATGAAAAAGCTGTAGGTTTTGTAATGTATGGCATTGACAGAAATGATGGAAAATACTGGATTTACAGGTTTATGATAGATAGAAGATATCAATCAAAGGGTTTAGGAAAAGCAGCATTGCAGTTATTAATAAACCAAATTCAACAGGATAAAGCACATAATAAGATTTTATTGGGAGTCCACAAAGAAAGTATAGTTGCTATAAAGCTCTACCACAGTTTAGGGTTTGAATTCAATGGTCAAATCTTCAATAAAGAGCATATTATGGAATTAAGCTATTAAAACGGCACATAGTTTGGTGAAATTTGATTGGTTAGCTATTAAAGCCTCTTTAATATTTTTTCCAGAGCATTGCAGGCTTCATAAACTTCTTCGGTGTCATCATTTCTGTATGTATTAATGCTGCGATTAATTGATTTTTTTAAAAGTTCTGTTCATATTCCTCCAGGGTAAGTGTGATCATCTAATAACTCCTCATTCTTAATGGTAATTATTAAATAGCATACATGTAATTATATATCTTTTTATAAGCAATAATAGAGGATTTTAGTTTAGGCGGCATATCAATATTTTAGGTTTTACTTGATTCGTGTTTTTAATAATTGAAAAATTCGATATTATATTTAGATATTATATTTAATATATTCCTATTTATTTTGAAAAAGTGTTTTAATGGAAAGTAATTATAAAAGATTTTTTTTCATTGATAATTTAAGAATAATACTTATTATCCTGGTCGTGCTTGCACATGTTGCAATTACCTATGGGCCTATAGGTTTCTGGTACTATTATGAGAGAACCGAATTCATTTCCACTTATGTTCTTGCTTTTTTTGTATCCTTAATGCAGGCTTTTTTAATAGGATTGTTTTTTATGATATCAGCTTTTTTTACCCCATCTTCATTAGAGAGGAAGGGTCCAAAAATCTTTTTAACAGATAGATTTAAAAGACTGGGAATTCCTCTTATTTTCTATATTTTTATAATCTCGCCTTTAATACAATATTTAGATTATTTAATAATAAAAGGGGGGAGCATTAATTATTTTGTTTTTTATTATGAGAAGGTTTTAAAAAGGGGTATTATAGATGTAGGGCCTTTATGGTTTTTGCAGGTTCTATTATTTTTTAGTATTTTTTATGCAATCCTTAATGAAATCATATTAAGAATGCTAAAAGATAAAAGAAGATCATCACTTAAATTTCCATCGAATAGTATTATTTTTATTACAATCATTATCCTTGCATTTACCACCTTTTTGGTAAGACTTAAATATCCTATCAGCACTGCAACAATAGGTTTGAATTTTGGTTTAGCCCCTCAGTATATTTTTCTTTTTGGACTGGGGATTTTTGCATTTAATAATAGCTGGTTTGAAGCAATAACAAGGAAAAAAGCAAAGTTCTGGTTTATAATTACTATAGCTGCAATACTTTTCTGGCCTTTATTTATATTTTTGGCCGCATCTTCTGCGCCGGGTGTAGAAATACTTTTGGGAGGATTAAACTGGCAATCATTTCTTTATGCTTTATGGGAAGCTGTTTTAAGTATAAGCATATCCATTTGTGCTA
>CAYGYY010000130.1:0-4104 GCA_964354265.1 uncultured Actinomycetota bacterium | reverse complement strand
AAAGTATACATTTTAGAACCCCGGGATACCCAAACCACCTGTAAGCGCTGCCATACGAGATTTTGCTTCATCCTTTGATTGTTTTAAGGCATCATTTACGGCAACCAGCACCATGTCTTCAAGCATTCCGATATCTCCAGCGTCTACAGCGTCTTTATCAATACTAATTGAAAGTACTTCCTGGTCCCCATTTACCTTTACCTTTACTGCGCCACCGCCGGAAGATGCATCAAACTCCATGTTTTTTAACTCATCCTGTATCTTTTCCATCTGTTTCTGCATTACTCTTGCCTGTTTCATCATTTCCTGATAATTAAAACCCATCATTTCTCCTTTATTTGAAATTTATTTTCAAGGTATTTTATCATTTTACCTTCATCTTCATCCTCTAAAGCACCTTCCTGTACCTGGTCTTTACTGTTTTTTTCAGTGGATTTTTCTTCAGCAGGTCCACTTTCAAATCCCTTTTCCTCTGTTGTCTCTGCGGCATCTTTTTGAACTTCAGTCAACCCTGTTTTACCAGCTTCACTATCATTTTTTTCAGGAAGAAGGTCAAATACTATTGTAAAATTCTTTCCTATCGTCTCACTGACCATTTCCCTGATAATTTCAAGATTTGCCTGGTTGCTCAGATGCTCCTTATGCCATTTCTTGTTGCTATCAAGATAAAAGGTTATTTTATTGGGTAAAACTTTAAAACTTTTTGTCTCAATAAACATTGCTTGAATTGGCACCTTTTTTATTTTTAACTTTGACTGCAGCTCATCCCACTTATCATATAATAGTTTTTCATATTCGGCTGCATCATTTTCAGGATGTTTTTTATCTGCTTGGAGATTACTTAAGGTTTTCTTTTCTTGTGTTTGCCTTTCTGGCTGGTTTTCTTCTACCAGGATATCTTTAATTTGATTATCCTGAGGCTGCTTAGCTGGTGCTTTTTTATCTTTGGCCTGTCTTTCTTCATATGGCTTATCCTGGATATTTTCAACTACGGATTTTTCTTCAACAGTTTTTTTATCTGCAACTTCAGTGTCAGATATTCCACCAGATTCATGCTGTATAACAGGCCTGGTTGATATGTTTTGTGCTGTAATTTCTTGACTCTGAGTAATTGTGTTTTGTTCTATGGTTTCACGCAGTCTCTGCAGTTCAACCTCAGCCCTTTTAATTCTTTTCCCTATCTGTTCATCATTTATGACTTCATGATTTATTGTTTTTATTATTGAAGCTTTAAAAAATGTTTTTGCATTTTCTCCCCATCTTATTTGCCTTAAAAGGTCTGAAAAAAGATCAATAAAATACTCAAGTTCCTCTGATTTAAAAAGCCTTGACTGGTTAAAATAACTTTCTTTAAAATCATCTGAAATATCAAGTAAATCCAGGGGGTTTTCATAATTCTTTATTACGTAAAGGTTGTAAAGATGCTCCAGGAACTCAGATGTGAATATCTTAAGATTCAAGTTGCTTGAGATTATCCTCTTAACAAATAGCAGCGCCTGGCTTAAATTCTTCTCTAAAAGAATGTTCGCAAGTTCAAAAAGCATCTGCTGGTCTATTATTCCAAGGAGAGATGTTATATCGTCTACAGTTATCTTACTGTCGCCAAGCGAAGACAGCTGTTCAAGTATACCATCTGCATCCCTGAGGCTGCCGTCAGCATATTTTGCTACAAGGTTAAGCGCAGATTCATTTATAGTGATATTTTCAATTGAAGCAATATTCGTAACCCTCTGTCTTATCTTATCAACTGGAATCGGCTCAAAATCAAATCTCTGGCACCTTGACATTATAGTTTGGATTACCTGGTGCGGTTCTGTGGTTGCCATTATAAATAATACATGCTCCGGGGGTTCCTCCAGTACTTTAAGGAGAGCGTTAAATGCCTCTGTTGTCAGCATATGGACTTCATCGATTATATATACTTTTTTGCGAAGATTTATCGGAAGATATTTGACTTTTTCACGAAGGTCCCGGATCTCATTGATTCCACGGTTTGAAGCTGCATCAATCTCTATGACATCCACATTTGTTCCAGCAGAGATGCTAAGGCAGTTTTCACATTTATTACAGGGTTTGGAAGTCGGTCCGTTTACACAATTAAGGGCCTTGGCAAAAATCCTGGCCATAGATGTCTTTCCTGTCCCTCTCGGACCGCAAAAGATATAACTGTGAGATATCCTTTTTTTAGTTATTGCATTCTGCAGAGTCTGGACAATATATTCCTGGCCGATTATTTCAGAAAATGTCTGTGGACGCCATTTCCGGTAAAATGAAATATAGCTCATAAAATATCAATTCCGAATCAAATCTGTTTGAAAATATTATTATTAATCAAAGATATTATAAAGATTTCATTAGTTCTATTTAAATATCTTTGCAATCTTTGCATTTAAAATGAAAAGACCGTGCACCAGGCTTTGACCTATGGTAACAAGTGCCGCCTGGGCAGTTTGCTCCAGCCAGGTTTTCCTGTGGCACCCGCAGAAATTTACTTACCGCTGCTTCCTCTCGGACCTGACGGGGTTTATAACACTGCGCCGCACAGGACCCAACCTTCAACACCACTTGCCCAGTCGCAAACCTCACCACCATAAACCTATGCCTGGAATTCAGCCTCACTATAGCGGATTGTGAGTACAGGGCACCGCTAGCTCCCCGCCTAGCACGATTTAAACTGATTATATAGGATTAATTAAAAAAATTAAACTGAAAGTGATGTCATCTTATTGCCAATTAATTTTAAAATAGTAGAATTTGTTTATTTGTTTGAGAATTTGATTCAAAGAACAAGGTTACATGAAAAAATCAGATTCAAAACTGCAGCTTGGTCTTGCTTTAAGCAGCCATGCTGTTACGGACCTTTATGCAAGCTTTATACTTGGCCTTATTCCTGTGCTTACCCTTAAATTCAATCTTTCCATTTTCCTTGTAAGCCTTCTTACATCGATTTCAGGAATATCAAACAGCCTAACTCAACCTGTATTTGGTTTTCTTTCGGATAAATATGGGTACAGATATTTTATAATTGCCGGGCCTTTGTTTTCAGCTATATTTTTAAGCCTGCTGGGAGTAGCACCGAATTATGTTTTACTCCTTATATTCCTCTTTATAGGGAATCTTGCTATAGCGGCTCTACATCCTTCAAATGCAGCGATGGGGGGTCATTTTGGAGGAAGGAGGAAAGGCCTTGCAAACTCATTTATTTCTTTTGCAGGCACTCTTGGTTATTCACTCGGTTCATTGTTTATAATACTTATAATCGAAAAAATAGGGCTTGAATTTACTCCTGTTGCAATGATACCAGGATTAATAATGGCCCTGATACTTATAAGATACCTGCCACGCTCAACTGTACAAAAAGAAAACAAGGGTAATAAGGCATTTTTCAGAAGCCTTTTTAAGGTAAAAAAGATAAAAATAATTCTTCTTATCATTATAATATTCGTTTCTTTCGGACGAGACCTTCTATGGCTTACACTTGTCACTTTTATGCCGCTTTATTTTACTGCAGCAGGTATAGAACTTACAAATATTGGTTATATATTTTTGCTTTTCGGACTGGTTGGCGCATCAGGCGGCCTTATCGCTGGATATTATTGGGATAAATTGAGACGAAAAATACCTATAATACAGGTCAGTCTTTTACTGGGAATACCTTTTGTATTTTTTATATACAAGACAGATGGGATTGTATCAATCATAATGTTCATAATCTCAGGATTCTTTTTTATTGCTTCTTTGCCTTTATGCATAAGGCTCGCACAGGATATTTTTCCAACAAAATTAAGTATCGCTTCTGCTCTTGTAATGGGTTTGGCACAGGGACTTTCTGCGCTGACAATGATTTTTCTGGGCAAGCTGGCAGACGATATCGGAATGCAGATGACTACATATTGGGTTCTTTTATTAATAATTGCAGGAATAATTATGCTTTCAGTATTCCAGTTTTTGTACAATAAGGCTTTTAGGAGCGGGACCCTTGCTGGCGGAGAGGGAGGGATTTGAACCCTCGAGACAGATTTTATTCTGCCTACTCGATTTCGAGTCGAGCGCTTTCAACCGCTCAGCCACCTCTCCATTTGAAGTGGCGGAGAGAGAGGGATC
>CAYGYY010000129.1:0-4240 GCA_964354265.1 uncultured Actinomycetota bacterium | reverse complement strand
CGAACATGGATTCAAGGGTTGCCTGGCCGTCAAATGTCTTGGAGCTTGAGCAGCCTGCAAGTGAAAAAACCGGCAGGCCGAAATACTTGCACACCTCAGTCATTGCAGCATCAAGGAGATAATTTTCAGTTGAACCATAGCTTGCGACACCTGTCGACATGTCCATTGCAAAGAGTGTCCCGCCGCCAATAATAGGAGTACCTTTTTTTAAAAGCTGTGCTATCACCACTCCTGAGAGATATTCTGCTGCGCCCTGCGCTATTGTACCTGCAAGCGTTACCGGGGAGGTTGCTCCGGCATTTGCAGCATTGGTATATACAGTGGGGATACCTTTTTTTGCAGCAAATTTGATTTTGCCCAGTACAAGTTTTGAATGTATCAATGGTGAAATTGTCTCGATATAAAGCACAAATAATGGTTTTTGCCTGAAGTTATCTTCACTTTCCGTAATGATGCAGCAAAGATTATGCATATCCTCAAGGCCATCAGAATCGATTGCTGTAGATACTATTGGTTTTACTGTATTTTTAAGCATTGCAGCAAACTGGTACCTGTCATATTTCATATTGTTTGGCGCATCAGAAAGCAGTCCCAGCGACATATGAAAATCAATATTTGAAAGACTGTCAGCTATCCTTGCAGCATCTTCAATATCTTTTGTAAGCCAGTGTCTTCTCTCTTTTGTAAAAGAGTCAAGCATAAAAGGGCATTCCGAGCCTGCGCCAAAATATATCCTGTCTTTTTCAAGCACCATTGCAAGATTGCCATTACGGTCAGAAACAGTAATTTTTTTTGGCGCGACAGCAAGGCATTCATTGACAAGGCTTGAAGGGATGAATGCATTTTTATCTTTGATTATACATCCTGCATCTTTTAATAATTTTAATATTTCAGCATCATTTACCTGTACTCCTGCTCGTTCCAGGATATTGAATGCAGTTGATGAAATTTCTTCTATCTGGCTATCCGAAAGAATCCGGAAGTGCACAGTCTGGTTTACAGTCGAGTTTACTTTCATCTTTATAACCTCCCAAGATGTATTTGATTTTTTATAAATTATTTTTCTTTTTTATTCTGCTGTCTGAACAGTTATTATTCTTTTTATTATTATTCTTAATTTTATTCTTCAATAACAATAGCCCTTGCAGGGCTTGCAAGGCTGACACGCATCAAATTCAAAGGCATTACAATAAGCTTAACATTGTATTTTGATATCTTTTCAAGGTTGACTGCAGCAGTCAGCGACAGGATGTTTGCCTTGAAGTATCTTTCAAAGATATTCTCAGGATGGACATCGTTTTCTGCAGCCGGGGTATCAAACACAACTATATATGGTTTTTTATCTATAAGATAGTCCATAGCAGCCTTATTAAGATAAGGGCACTTTGCGACATAGTCCTTTGCAAACCAGTTCTTTCCATAGCCTGTTGACAGTATTATCCCTGAATTTTCAGGTATGGGGCCTTTTTCCGCAACAATGAAGTCTTCAATACCAATGCATGGCCTTGCATCAATTATCTTTAGTTTTTCATAAGGCATCTGCAAGGCATATGAATCTATCATAAACAGTTTTTCTATAGGTACGTCGCTTACAGTATAATCATGGTAATCCCCTGGAGTTTCAAAGTAGGTTCCTGTCATTGCTATCATGTTCTCAAGTGAATCAAGACCATATTCTATACCTGCATAACTCATTTTGACTTTACCGAATTTAAATGGTTTTATATCATACCCATAATCCCATATGCCCTCATCAATGGGGCCCGTAATATCTATCATTGTCATAATGTCCTCCTTATGATATTGACATTTTATTATAAAAATACTAAATTTACAATATTGTAAAAAGTTTTACAATTTTGAAAATACATTCATCAGAAGTTTATATTTTTGAAAAAAGATACTTTTATAATAACCGATTATACTATATATTGTTAATTCATAAATAATAATTCCGCAAGAGGAAACAAGGCCATGTTAAAAAATCTTTTTGAACCGCTAAAAACCGGGAGTCTTTACCTTAAAAACCGCATTACTTTAAGCCCGATGGGCATAGGTTCATACAATAGTGATGAAACTATTACAGAGGAATATATAGATTTTATAAAAGCAAGGGCCAAAGGTACAGCGCTTGTAATAACTACCGGAACAAGAGTAACAGAAAAATATGGGAAATACAGAGTCAATGGTTGTTATTCTGACAAATTTATCCCGGGACTTAGGAAACTCTCAAGTGCTGCTCAATCAAAAGGTGCTAAAATATTTCTCCAGATAATGGCGCTTGGGCCCGCAGACCCGGAAGAGCCATTCGTGCCTTCATTGGATATAGATGATTATGCAGATTTTAATACCAGGAAAATCAAACCAAAGCAATTAAGCGGAGATCAGGTCGAGGAGCTTGTACATGAATTCATAACTGCTGCCGTACGTGCCAAAGAGGCAGGATTTGACGGTGTGGAGCTTTTTGGCTCTGAAGATGGTTTGATATCTTCATTTATATGCCCGCACTTTAACAAGAGGGATGATATTTATGGTGGAAATCTTGAAAACAGGCTCAGGTTTCCAGTCGAAATAATCAGCGGCATTAAAAAAGAATGCGGTGATGGTTTCCCGGTAGGGTTTAAGTTTAATGCCATATACAACATAGATAACGGAATAGATTTTTCCCATGGGATTGAAATTGCAAAAAGAATAAAAGAGGCAGGTGCATGTTATATACACTGCTGGTCTTTTGAAAGTTTTGAGAAACCCATGTCCACTTATAGATACCCGCCTATGCCAAATCTTTATCAGCCACGGAACTCCCTGGTTGAAATATCCAGGAAGTATAAAAATGGTTTGAAAGATATTGCTGTAATGACTGTAGGAGGTATTTTAAAAGCCAAAGAGGCAGACAGCATAATTAAAAACGGGGATGCCGATATCGTTGCAGTGGGAAGGGGGTTTATAGCTGAGAACCTCTGGGCTTTTAAAGCACAGCATTCAATAACACAGCGGCCATGCATAAGGTGCCATGTATGTCATAACGAAGTGGCTTTTAAAGGCAACATTATTGCATGTTCTGTAAACCCGGATGTGCTTTCAAGACAGAAAATTAAAAAGGCAAAAATAAATAAAAGAATAACAATTGTTGGAGGAGGGCCTGCCGGGATGAGCGCTGCAATTACTGCTGCAACCAGGGGACATGATGTAACCATTATTGAAAAAGAGCAATCCCTGGGAGGCAAGCTTATTGCTGGCAGTGCTCCAGAGTTCAAGTATGAGTTCAAAGATCTATTAAATTATCTAAAGGCCGAGACTATAAATTGCGGAGTAAATATTCTTTTAGGTTGTAATGCTGCAGGAACATTTGTAATGGAAAACATGCCGGATGCGATTATACTTGCAATAGGGGCTCTACCGAAATTTCCAGCTATTCCGGGGCTAAATAAAAGGACAGTATATACAGCAGTAAGCGCATTAAATAATCATGAAATATTTGCAGGCCAGAATGTAACAGTTATAGGCGGTGGAGATGTAGGTTGTGAAACTGCGCTTTTTTTAAAGAACCACGGATGCAGGGAAGTAGCAATCGTAGAAATTATGGAAAATCTTATGCTTGAGAGCATAGAGCATAACAGCATTATATTAAAACAGATGTTATCAGCAGCAGGCGTAATCATATATTTGCATACAGAAGTTACAAGTATTGAAAAAGACAGGTTATTCTTAAAAAACATTAAAGGCGGTATTGCTGAAATTAAGAATGATTTTGTAATAATTGCTACCGGCTACTATATACCTGAAAATGAAATAAATGGATTAAGGTCATGCAATATTATGACTTATACTATAGGAGATTGTGTAAAGCCTGCAAACCTGAGAGAAGCAATAAGTGATGGCTACAACGTAGGTTTAAAGGTATAAAAAATTTAAATAGTATAAGAATGATTTATTAAAAAATCCTGGAGGAAAAATGACTTTAGAAATCCCAATAAAGAAACCGGATCCTGATTTTTCTACAATGGCTCAGGTTTTGAGCGGAAAGAAAAAAACAAGCAGGTTATTTATAGCAGAGCTTCTAGTAGACGAAGAGATAAAAAAAATCATAATCGAGAAATATTTTGGAGAAAAAAATGTGCCGCCTCCAAGGGGGCAAAGATTTGGAAGTAGCGATGATGGTGAAAATATGCATGATACGGAAGAGTATTTACAGGCATACAGGGACTATCATAAGGCACTAATAAGCTTTTATCACAGG
>CAYGYY010000128.1:0-4297 GCA_964354265.1 uncultured Actinomycetota bacterium | reverse complement strand
CAGTTATTGGTTTGAATGTTAAAAACTGTCATCCTAAAAAAAGTTTAGATAAAGTCCAGGAAATACTTGGTGCTTTTAAAGATAAAAAAAGAAATGTGGCTGAATTCTGGATCAATATGGATAACCGCTTAATATATATTAGATATTTTCCTATATATAATAACAATGATGAATATCTTGGTTGTCTTGAAGTAAGTCAGGATATTACTGATATAAAGAAAATTGAAGGAGAAAAAAGACTGCTTTAATTTAATCCTATACTTATGTTCTAAATAAATATCTTAAATTCTTTAATTCACTTAAAAAGCGGTTCGAAATTTAACTACTTGGTACAAAAAAATACGAATTTAATTATTCTTTTTAATTCCTTCAAAAATTAACTCGATATTTCGTAACTTGGGTTGGCCAAATAAACCATCTAATATTTTATCTCAACCATTATTTTAAAAGTTCTTACTATTGACAGTCTTGGGCAGCCACTTTCAGATATAATAATCTATAAATTTTTTTAGATTAAAAATTATTATTTGTACAATCTTAAAAGCAATGCATTCTAAGAAATACAGTATTCTTTAAGGCTCATAACGCCCCCAGGGATCATCCCTTTCCGACGGTTCTGGTATTCTGATAAAGGTAAAGCCATAGAATTTTCTGCCAGAATGACCAATATAGTAAGTTTCATTATTTGATGTTGTAACATACCAGTCCCATATGCCTGGCTGTATATATACTGCTCCTTCTCCCCAACGAGGTATTATTTCACTGAGCATATCACTGCTCCAATTATATGAATACTGGGGTGAGTAAAAAAATCCCCATATTGGATAATCCTGTGGAGCTACTAAAACAACAACAGCTTTATTAAGCACCCAGTTATAGTTACCAGTAATATTTACCCCATACTGGCTATACACTTTAAAAGGTCCACCACCCCCGTAACCAGGCTGTGTAGCCGCATCCCATATTATCTCCATATCATATATGCCTGGGTCAAGAAGACAATAAAACGCCTGTCCAGCTTTTAATGAACCACCATAGTCAGGAGGAATTTGGCCCAAAAGGTTAATTTCATTGTTTTTCTGCCCAGTTTGATAAATATTTAAAGTTATAAAGTCAAGCTGAGGAACATCTCCTCCCATATTATTGATTAAAGTAAATACGACTTTATCTTTTCCAATTACTTTAGAGTAGGTATTGTTATTTTCATTTGCGTCCGTAAAATCAACAGCGTTTATTGTAAGGTTAAAATTATATTTGTATTTGTAATTATAAATAAAAAAGAGAACTCCGGACTTATCATCTCTAGGATAAATGATTTTTGTTTCCCCGGGTTTTAAGCTAATGGTAGACCCCTCTTTACCATCGACCCAAAACTTTTCCATTACCAAGATAAAATTTGCTTTATTACCTAATGGGTCTTCTTGTGAACCTGAAATAGTAATTGTAATCTTTTTATTTTCAATTGCAGCTGGCCCATTATTTGTAACTTTTATGAGCAACTCTCCAGTAGGCCAGTCTGTATCTTTAGGGAATAAATCAGTTATAACAATGTCTGCTGCTCCCTGTGTGGAAGCCCCTTGCTGATTTTGTGTTGCTGCTACTTTCTCAGTATAAGAATTGTTGCCATTATTTGGATCAGTAAAGTCAACTGGTGAAGCTGTCATAGTGAAATTATAACTGTATTTTGATGTATCAATATCTATCCCAAGATTTATGACCTGAGTCTCACCGGGTTTTAGTGTTAGTAAATACTCCTTTGGCTTAGTAATAAAGTTTGCTGTTGAAGCATTGGATATATCATTCTGTGATCCCGATACTGTAACAGTTACCTTACTTCCATTAAGAGTATCCGGACCATCATTTGTAATGCGTGCAAATATTACTCCATTGGGTTGTTTGTCAGGATATATATCAGTTGCTCTTATATCCGCGGCTACACCCTGCTTGGTAGTAGAACCTGTTGTGGTTGTGGTGGTCTGGGCATCTTTTTTATTTGATTCAGTAGTAGTAGTTGTAGTAGTCTGGGTGCTGCTTTCTTGTTCTGCTAAAGTAGCCTGACAATCTTTTGTAGAAGCAGTCTTACATCCAGTACTTGAAAGATTGAACTGATACACATTGGTAAGGCCTTGGTCTGGGATATCAAACTGAAGTGTTCCACAGACTGGAAAATCTATATTTCTAAGCCCTGTTATCCAAGGATCGGTTCCAATATACAGTCCTGTTGGGTTATTATCCAAAGCCTTATTGGGACGAACAATTGCATTTCCTGCACCGCCATCCATAGGCATCTCTTTTCCGTCAACATACATTTTCCATCCATCCCAGGAGGGGAATTTATCAAGGGTCACTTCAATGATTTCAAGCTCTGAATTCCAGGACATGTCATTAATATTAATATTATGTGTGGTTTCCTGTGCTTTTACCTGCATTGTTTCTTTGCTATCTGATAATAATTGATTTGTGATTTGCTGCAGTGACTGGGGGCCTGTGCACTGATTGCATACTGCTGATGTTGTAAATAGAAGTGTTAGCGTAAGTATTGGAATAAACAAGTATGATTTATTTCTTTTCATAATAATCTCTCCAGAGAATATTATTTATTATAAATTATACTACTATCCATTAGATTTATATATTTAATTGTTGCTTTGATAAGGGGATTAAAACTTTAAAGGTACCGGAGAATTCTTTTAATACTGACTTATTAACTTAAAAATTGGTCTGATGTTTTGCAGCCTGCGGAAGTAAGTAAGTTAAATATAGTGAGTGGCATGGTGGGTAAAATCTTAAAAATTCAATTCCGGTATAAAAATATCCCCACTTAAGCTTATTAAATTGGTTCTAACTTTGCGTAAGGCGGCCAGCCATGTCGTATGAACAGGCATAAAAGGAAGCTTCTAAAATTACATAATTAATGTTATAATACAAATTTACATTATATTATTTATATTATTATTATATTTAATAAAATTAAGATAAAAGAATAGAGTAAAAATTCAATGTCTGAACATGAATTAAAAAAATGCCCGCTTAACCATTTTATTGAATGTTTTGAGAATGACTGTGCGCTTTATCGGGAAGCCAAAGACAGTAAAAATATTATTTTTGCATCCCGTTCAGGGTGTTCAATTCTTCTTATAGCAAGATTTACCGATCCACAAGGTTCAGCCTGGAATGAAGAACAGAATGATAATTTGTGAAAAACCCACTGCATCAAGTTTAGGTGAGACCCGAGCGATGAAAGAAGTCATAGAAAAGTATAAAGTTTTTACCAGCAAAAATTTTTCTTACGAAATTATGGGAGCCAGCTCCAATTTTAAAAGTGTAAAATTGCTTCATATAGTCTGGGTTTTAACTTTGTCTACTATGCCCAGCCACTTTCCATAAAACAATAAGACCCCATATTATCAATGAGGTCTTATTAAAAATATTCAGTTTTAGGCCTAAGACTTATGGCTTACCTATGACAAACTCCTGAAGAATATGGCCTGCTTCATGGAATGTCTTTACCATATACATACCGTCTGGTAGAGCTGCTACAAAGCGGGCATTTCCTTTTTGCATATCTGTTGCAAATACAAGGTTTCCTGCCATATCAAATATCTGTACATGGTTGTTGTTGTAGTATTCCCAGACAAATACAAATTCAAATGCATTATCCTGGTTTATCCATACCTGCCAGCACTGCATCTCTCTATCACGTACCCAGACTTCTTCTTCTACTTCAGCTTTTTCACCACCAGACCCACCAGTGTTAACAATTAGTTCACTTGCATAAACCAGGAGCCACTCAGGTCCTCCTTCAGATCCTATGTCTACGACTGCTTCATTATCTCCAGTATTGCTAAATTCAGAAGGCATAATATCAAACTCTGAAAGCTCCATGTCTGTTCGGAGTTGTCCAACGATGTTTTCATTAAATTAAATATCAAATTTATTTTAGGGAATCCTTTAATGTTTTTAATTCTTTCAAAAAATGTTTCGAAAGTTCACTACCCTGGCCAGCCATTTCGGTATGTATGCCATGGCCATGAAAGTAATATTTCGGCAATAGCTCCGAATGTCTACAAAATAAGTACTGCATAACACTGGTAAATAACCAGTTTACAAAATCAGAATTAAATCACAAAAAATGTATTTTTATTCCTATCACAAACATTATTATATAGATAATTTTTGGAGTAGAAGATGGACAAATCACATGTCCCAACTTAACTGGAATATATATTTGATTATTGTTGGTACAATAGCTATCTATACAAAAGATTATACAAGCTAAAACCCGCAACCAATCCAA
>CAYGYY010000127.1:0-4298 GCA_964354265.1 uncultured Actinomycetota bacterium | reverse complement strand
TGGCAAAAGATTTGTTTATAACTTGTCCGGCTAATGGCTAAATTTAGACATACCGCAGAAGAGAGCCTTCAGTATATTCTCTTTGTTACGGGTCCCTTAATTGAAAATTGCGAGCTTCTAACCGCGCAATAAGCCCTATTTTAAGATTGATTAAGGTTAAAATGCGGCTATTTTGACAGGTCAGGCAACTTTGGCTGGCCACAGCGAACGAAGATAGAACTGCAATTGTAAGTTCAAATAAGATTATTTAATACCTGACTTGAACTTTAAAGGTTAATTACTTGTTTCATAATCTATGCAAACCCTATTGTCCTATTAAATTAATCTCAGCTAAACTGCTTGAAAAGTCTCATCCGAAACCATATACTCTTACCTCTTTTATAACTGAAGGCTTATTTTCGAATGTCATCATATCGGGGCTGATATACCAGAAGTAATCTCCTTATATTGGAAAGGAATATACCACCCACAGCGCTAAGCGAAAGTATGAGCACAAGTATGAGAAGTACCTAAAACTAGAAGGTATTATCCATACCCTTACCAAGGTAAGGTCTCCTGAAACCAATGGATACATTGAGCGGTTCCACCGCACTTTACTTCAGTGAGATGGCTAATACTATAGATAAACTTTACTTTCTGTTTAAAGAAAATAAATAATACCTAATTGATAATATTGGACCTTATCCTTTTATTAATCTTCCAATTCACGTTTGAAATAAAGCTTTGTGTCCATAGTCTTCGAACCACCGGGCACATAACTATCAACACTCACTAACTCCCACCCCTCTTTTCCAAGGTCACCAAGTAATGCTTGCTTCTGGTCTATTGGATATTCCTGCCGCTCACCCGCATCATCGGTAAAAGCAATTACCCATTGGTCAGCCTGATAATCAAAATATTCGACAATGTAAAGATACTCCCATTTTTTCATTTTATTTACTCCATCTAAAAAATCTTTATAAAAAATAAAAAATTTAGAAGTGTTGAGTAAAATTGAGTTTTAATCTCTTTTCCCCCTCCTCTGGGTATATAAATATATTTATTATCCTTTGTTAGTATTTTATATTTTTAATGCTATTATTTGTGCTTACACTGATACATTTACTATACCTTTTTTGTATAAAATTTGCACTTTTTGCTATATAGATTTACCAGTCAAATTGATAACTTTTTTAATACCCTTATTTTTTCTATTAAAGCCTGGGGTTTTCTTTTGTATAAGTGTCCATAAATTTTGTCAGCAAAATGGCTCTGGTGTTGTTGCTTAACGTAAGAAGATAATTCAATTCTTCCATTTCTTTTTCGCTTGCTGTATCTGCTGCTTTAAAGATCTGCTTCTTCAGAGTGTCTACCTCTTTTATCGTGCCAGTCGTTATGCAACAGGATTTAGATGTCTCGTTTTCTATGCTTTCTAATCTTTCTCTTATCAGTTGTATTTTAGTCATTAATATATGGTCGCCTAATTTATCCCAAGAAGCAATGTCTAATTTTACGACATTCTGGGAAGAACTGACAACAGTGAAATAAAATATTTTATAATTCCTTTATAAAAATCAAATTAATAATAGAGATATCTGATTGTATATATAACTGTAAAGACTTTCCATTAAGGGCTTAAAACGCCCATATAGGAGTTCGATATAGGTAATCCTTATTTTAAAAATTTGATATTTATAAGACATCACAGATAGTATGGGGTCTTATTATTTTTATTATTATATTGATATAAGTATAAATATAAGTGTTAAGATTGGCTCCCCCTATGTTTACAATTTCGAACACCATAGTAAAGGAATTTTTAAAAATCAAACAGTTTTTAAAACTTATTTAAGCCACCTGAAGCTATGAAATTTAAAGGAAGTTCTTAAACCAATTATTTAATCCAAAAGATTTTATTAAATTAATTTGATAATTATTATAAAAATATTATAATTATATTAAATACACATAATCATTGAATTTAATATAAGCATAATATTTTAGTAGTATTGAGGCTTTTCTTATTATAATTGGTCGCCAATTGTATGGAAAAGCTAGATACCAATAGCGAAACCGACTAAATATGGTCGGTTTTTATATTTTATAGCTAAAAACATATGAGAGGAGGTGAAAGATGAGAAAGAAATTATTTATATTCATTATTTTACCCCTAGCAATTGTTTTATCTGTAATGTTTTTATTTCCTGCATTTCTATTTGCTCCTCCTACTCCTTCTCCAGATTTTTTCAGTGGGCACTATTATGAACTTATAGATACCAACTTAACTTGGGCAGAGGCTAAGAACTTTGCAGAATCTTCTACGTATAAACCAGATCCAGATGGCCCAACCTATTACGGTCACCTGGCCACTATCACTTCTCCAGAAGAATCTAACTTTATTGCCAATAATGGTAATTTTCTTGTGCATAACACATATTGGTTAGGAGGATCTGATTCAGATAATGAAGGTGAGTGGAATTGGGTAACTGGAGAAGAATGGGATTATACAAACTGGGCTGGTGGCCAACCTGATAATGGAGGTGGTGCTCAAGATTACTTGCGGTGGTGGATATCTGAAGGTGGCACATGGGATGACGAAAGCTTAGGTGAGAAATACAATTTTCTTATAGAATATGAAGCCGCAGACAAGCATGGACAAGCAGAGAAAGAGAAACCCCAAATCTGGGTCCGCAACCATGAGTTCCAGTGCTGGCAGGTATGGATAAATGAAGCCAATGCCTTTGAATTTGTATTTGTATGGGAATATTACAATAACAACCATGTACAGATACTCGATAAGGATGGAAACATAGTATTCTATATAGACCTGCCAAAAGGAGATGCCCACTTTGTAGCTGACCTTCCTGATGGAACCTACACTGTACAGATCTATCATGAATATGGCCATATATTGCAGGAGTTTGTAATAGGTAAGCCTTAAGCTCCACTCTTAAGACTAAATACTTATATAAGACCCCATAGATAATATGGGGTCTTATTATTTTTATTATTATATTAATATAAATATCACAACAAGTATTAAGATGACTCCCCGGGTAGTGTGGTATTAAGAACTATTAGAATTAAAGTAGGTATAAATTATTAATTATTCAAACTTCCCAAATTATTAAATTTCAAACCAAATTAAAGATTAAAATTTATTAGTTTAAGTTTTCAGTTATCCTAATGCTTCAAATTATTATTTAATATAGATAGGGTTCAGAATAGGACAGCGCCATATAAGCAATAAATAATAATATAGTCAAAACAAAACCAATTATCGCTTTAAGATTTATAAAAACTAAACCTTAAAATATACATTTAACATTGTTATTAGAAAAGAAACCCTACAAAAATTATAGATGCAGGGTTTCTTTTCTTAAATCTTTTTTTTTCAACTTACTATTAATATTCTCCTGCTGATGGAGGATATAAATACCTTAATATTGCTTGAATATCAGGGTCATCTATATTATTTACAATATATATACAATATATTGACATTATAAAATAAATCTCCTATATTTAACCTATGATAATCTATGATAGTGAAAAAGTAAAAACATTAAAATTAGAACATAACATCGATATTGATGTAATCATAGAAATCATTGTTAATAAAAAATATTTAGATATTTTAGAAAATCCTAAAAGAGAGGGGCAGTTAATATTTATCTTATCATACAAGAACTACACACATATTGTCCCTTTTATCATAGATGAGAATGATAACATTGTTATCAAGACTGTTTTCCCTAGCAGAAATTTCCATAAAATTTATAAGGAGAAAATTAAATGAATTACAAATTAGATTACAATGAAAAAATGATTGAAAAGGAAACCGAAGACTATAAAAAAATAACCAATCAGAAAAAGAAAAAAATTGAAAAGATTTTGGAAAAAAGTTCAAAGAACAGAATTATAACACTGCGATTAAATGACCGTGATCTGCATCAAATACAATCTATTGCAATTAGTGAAGGAATCCCTTATCAGACATTAATATCAAGCATACTGCACAAGTATATCAACAATAGATTGGTTGATAAAAATGAAATCTTGAAAATTTCAGAATTATTAAAATAGTGGCTCCCTGAATAGTGTGGTATCAAGAACTTTTAGAATTAAAGTAGATATAAATTATTGATCATTTATTTTTTACAGGTTATGAAATTTAAATCAAGTTCTTAAATCAATTATTTAATCCAAAAGTTTTTCTTAAGTAAATTTGATATATCCTATAAAAGTATTATAATTATTTAATATTATTCACCGAATTTAATACAAAATAACAATTTAGAAGCATTGAAGCTTTTCCT
>CAYGYY010000126.1:0-4308 GCA_964354265.1 uncultured Actinomycetota bacterium | reverse complement strand
GATGGTGTTGGAGAAGTTGGGAACCCTGTTTGTTTGCTGCCAAACGAAAAAATTGCCAGAATAGTTGGCAAAGAGTTGGATTGCGGGGTAGTTATTGATGCAGGGTGGCATGTATATAACAATATGGAGCATGTACTTGAAAAAAAGGTACCTACTAAAGAAGGCTGTCCATTTACCTGTCCATATTATAAAGGGGAAACCGTAGAGTATCATAAAGGCATGTTGCCAAAAACAGACAGTATATTAAACAGGGCAATAAATATTAGTATAGGAGTAGTCGATAAAGGATTAGGGTCCGGGTTTGGCATATCAATTGATAGCACTGATTTAGAAATAGAACAAAAGGTGGAAGCTTTCAGGAAGGCAGTAAAGAAAAGTTTGTAAAATAATTAATTTAAAAATCAAGCTGGATTTTAAATTTTTAAAATAATAAATTCAAAAAACTATTTTAATATAATCTTTAATAAAAAAAGGGGAGTTATTAAAAATGAAGGCATTAGTATGTGAAGCAGATTGGTTTCCAAGAAAGGGTTATCAAATAACTAAAGAAGAAGAGGCGAAAAAAAGTGCAATAAATGGTAATCAAGTATGGAAAAACCCAAGATTGAGTGTTAAAGAAATCCCGAATCCTAAAATAAATAAACCTACAGATGTAATTGTTAAGGTAAAAGCTTGCGGTGTATGTGGATCAGATGTGCATATGATGGAAACTGATGAAGAGGGATATATAAAGTTAGCATATAGGACAAAATTTCCATGTGTACTCGGTCATGAATTCTCAGGGCAGGTTGTCGAAGTTGGTAACAATGTTAAAAAAGTAAAACCTGGAGATATGGTTTCAGTTGAAGAAATTCACTGGTGTGGTCAGTGCCTTGCGTGCTGCCAAGGTTATCAAAATCAATGCTTGTATATTGAAGACCTTGGGTTCACTGAAGACGGGGCCTTTGCGGAATATCTTGTTTCAGAGGAAAAGTACATCTGGAAGTTAAACGATATTATGGAAACATACCAGGATGAAGACAAGACTTATGAATCCGGGGCTTTAATAGAACCCACGGGAGTTGCCTATGAAGGTTTATTCAGTAGAGGAGGAGGATTAAGACCAGGGGGCCATGCTGTGGTAATTGGGTCTGGACCAATAGGTCTTGCAGCAATAGCATTGCTCAAGACTGCGGGTGCAGCAAAAATTATAAATTTTGAAATATCTGATATCAGAAGAAAACTTGCAAAAGAGATGGGTGCTGATTTTGTTTATAATCCTATTGATTTACAAAAAGATAATATATCAATAGCTCAGGCAATCTTTGAAGCTACAAATGGCACAGGTGCCCATATGCTGGTTGAAGCAGCAGGAGCCGGACAAATTACTTATCCTGAAATAGAAAATGCTATGGAGCATGGAGCAAAAGTTATTGCGCTTGGTGTTACTGCAGGTCCTTCACCTATAGACCTTATAAAGTATCAGATTGCCGGATCTATGATAATAGGCTCAATTGGACATTGCGGTGCGGATTTTCCAAGGGTTATAAACTTGATGGCATCAAAAAGAATAGATATGACAAAAATTGTGACCAGCAGGTTTCCACTAGAAAAAGCACTCGAAGCTATTGAGCAAACTGCAAAAAAAGTTGATGCCAAAGTTCTTGTAAAACCATAAAAGTTATAAAATATCAAAAAAATTATTATATTATCGTAATTATGATACCAGAAGAGAGACGCAAAAATATCTTAATAAAGTTAAGGGAAAATGGTTATGCAAAGCCTGAAAATCTTGCGGAATACCTTGGAGTATCTAAAATAACAATTTTAAGAGATATCCAGGTATTAAAAAATCAAGGTGACATAAAAAAAATCCGGGGTGGTATAAAAATAACTGAGGATTTAGAAAAAAATCTTGAGCCAAGTTTTTATATCAGAATGCAAAAAAATTTTTCCAAAAAAATGGATATTGCAAAAAAATCATTTACCTATCTTACAGATAGCAAAAATATTTTTCTTGACTCCTCTTCAACAGTTTTCGTTTTTGCAGTTGAAATATTAAAAAATTTTGAAAGGGATAAAAACTTTATAACTAACTCCCCAGCAATAATAGCTGAAGCTATTAAATATCCACAAGTTAATTTGATTTCTACAGGCGGAGAGCTGAAGCAGGATTTTAATATTTTTGGCGGCCACTGGGTAAATGAATTTTTAGAAAAAATAAACATTGATTGTGCATTTGTTTCTTGTGCTGGTGTTTCATCAAGTGGCTGGGTTACTACAAATAATAAAGATTTATCAATTATACTTATGCACATTTTAAAAAAAGCTAAAAAGGTAAATCTTTTAGCAGATAGCACAAAATTTTTTAAGGAGGGGATGCTTAATATAGCGCATCTTTCTAACTTTAGTCGTTTAGTAACAGATAACGAGCTAAGTATGAATATTTTAAAGCTTATCAGAAAAATAAGCGACATTGAAGTTATTAATTAAAAATAAATATGCATTTGATTATAAAGATTGTTGCAACATGTTTGTATTAGGCAGTTTTTAGTGAGCAACATATAAGTAATATCAAAATTATTAAACATTTTATTAAGATGATATTAATTATGCTATAATTTTTAAAAATATAATATTTTTAATAATATTTATGGATAAATAGCATTATTTCAGATCAGGAAAAGATTTAAGGTTTTAAAGGGACTAAATACCAAATCAGGATAAAATTATTATAAATATGAATACTCTAAATGATGGCTACATATTAGTAATGCGAAAGATCAGTAAAAGATTTCCAGGTGTCCTTGCATTAAATAGTATAGATTTTGATTTAAAGCTTGGAGAGGTTCATGCTTTAGTTGGAGAGAATGGTGCAGGTAAATCGACATTAATAAAAATTTTATCTGGTTATATTTTTAAAGATGAGGGGGAGATATTATTAAATAATGAGAAGATTGAAATAAAAGATACAAAAACTGCCCTTAATTTGGGAATAAGCACTATTTATCAGGAGAATTCTTTAATTCCAGGAATGACAGTTGCTGAAAATATTTTTTTAGGGAGATATCCTACCAGGTTTGGTAAAATATTGTGGTCTGATGTTTATGCTAAAACAAAAAAAATATTAAATTCACTTTCAATAAATATACCAGCAAAAGAATTAATCGCAAATCTATCAGTTGGTATGCAACAGCTGGTTGAGATTGCAAAGTCATTATCTTCAGATGCCAAAATAATAGTCATGGATGAACCGACTTCTTCCCTGACTGAAGAAGAAACTGAACATCTATTCAGTATTATCAGAAATATCACAAAAAATGGTATATCTATAATTTATATCTCACATAGATTAGAAGAAGTATTCCGTATTGCTGATAGAGTAACTGTTATCAGGGATGGAAAACTGATAAAAACTTTAAAAATAAAGGAGACTGATAATAAAGAAATTGTTAAATATATGATAGGAAAAGAGATTGGTTCTTTATTTGATAATATTGTCAAGGAAGAAGTTAAAGGTAACGTTATTCTGGAGGTTAATAATCTTACACTTAATAAAATTTTTAAAAATATAAGTTTTAACCTTAAAAAAGGCGAAATATTGGGGTTTTTTGGTCTTATTGGTGCAGGAAGAACTGAAATAATTAAATCTGTTTTAGGGTTTTTCAAAGCAAATGAGGGAGAAATTTTATTAAACAATAAAAAAATTATAATAAGAAATCCTAATGATGCATTCGAAAAAGGATTTGCTTATGTATCCGAAGATAGAAGGCGCGAAAGTATAATACAGGGTATGTCAGTTAGAGAGAACCTAACGATTATTCTACTAAAAAAGTTTGTGTCAAAATTAGGATTGTTAAATTATAAAAAAGAGAAGAGTTTTGCTATAGAAAATATTAAAAGATTTTCTATTAAAACTCCTAACATCGAGCAACCTACATTGAAATTAAGTGGTGGGAACCAGCAAAAAGTTGCCATAGGTAAAGCTTTATCAACAGAACCAAAAATTTTAGTTCTTGATGAGCCCACAAGAGGAATAGATGTCGGTTCAAAAAAAGAAATATATGACCTCATTAAAAAATTATCAAAAGAAGGTGTTTCAGTTATTATTGTTTCATCAGAAATACAGGAAATAATCGGTCTTTGCGACAGGGCTATAGTAATAAGGGAAGGCAATTTGGTTAAAACTTTTTATAGTGAAGATATAACAGATTTAAATTTGTTGCATGCAGCACTTGGAAATTTATAAAGAATTATGATTATTTTTGGTTGAACTATGGAAAATATAATAAAAAAAATAAACTGGAAAAAAACTTTTACTGATCAAGC
>CAYGYY010000125.1:0-4344 GCA_964354265.1 uncultured Actinomycetota bacterium | reverse complement strand
AAGAATAAATAGTATAAAACTTTAAGAAATACAGCCTTCCACATATTTTTACCCCATATTTACTATATTGCAACTAATATCAGGCTTCATAAAAAACCCATTTCCCCGAACTTGCATTGCAGCGAATTAAAAGTTAAATTCATTCTAATCATATTATAATATTTTGATGTATAATATTTCCAGTTGATTTTAAAATTAAATGTATGATCTGCTATCACATCTTTATAATTTTTAAAACCTTGAAATATCAGGAAGGAAGAAAAAGTCATGGATGCGCCTAAAGAAGAAAAATATGATTTGATACAAAATAAGCTCCAGAAAACCAAGAAATCACGGTTGTCAAGCTATATGGAACTTTTTGTAGGCAGGAAAGGATTTTTTGCACTTTTAAAATATGATACCCTTACTGCTCTATTTGCAGGATGTCCCGGTGCGCTGGGGATTTTTTTACGCGGAAAGGTTTATAGATCCCTGTTCAAAAAGGTGGGTAAAGGCGTATTGTTTGGAAAATCTATCAGCATCAGGAACCCCTCTAAGATATCGATAGGAGATAATGTCATAATTGATGACAATGTGATGCTTGATGCAAAAGGCACTGATAACCAGGGCATAACTATTGAGGATGGTGTGTTTATAGGCAGGAATACAATACTTTCGTGCAAGAACGGGGACATCGTCCTTCGCAACAAAGCAAATATAGGATTCAATTGTTACATTGTATCACTGAATTATGTTGAGGTGGGAGAAAATACCCTATTTGCTGCATATGCCTATGTCATCGGAGGCGGCCATATTTCAGAGGAACTGTACGTTCCGCTGAAAGACCAGGACACGCATGGAATCGGTATAAAGATAGGCAGGGATGCATGGCTTGGCGCAAAAAGCATAATAATGGACGGATGCAATGTAGGCGATTACAGCATTATAGGAGCTGGAGCCGTGGTGACTAAAAGCGTACCCGGTTATGCTGTAGCGGCAGGAATTCCCGCCAGGATAATAAAAGACAGAAGAGATAAATAATATATGCAAGCATATTAAATTCTAAAGGAACGCTCTAAGACCCTGGTGTTTCAAGCAGTTTTCCATTACTGTCAAGGCAATTGACAATAGCTTTAAAGGATTCATGCGCTACAAGGTCCGCCCCCTCCTCGTTCCAGTGAATGCCATCTTTTCTCAGATATCTTCCAGGGTCCCCGGAGATCCCCTTGTAGATATCTATATAGACTGCGCCATATTTTGGGCAAAGCCTTTCTTTAAGGATTTCATTGAATGCCTGATAATTTGTCTTGTCGTTCCACTCGACAAGCGATGTATCAATGCTTCCAACACCGTGAACGAAAACTTTTGCGCCTGTGCTTAAAGCCTGCCTTATTAAAATATCCATATGATATTCATAGAATACCGTCATTGCGCCCGCATCATTGCTTCCATAACCAAGGATAATAATATCAGGATTATATATCCTTACATCCTTATCAAACCTGGTTATTGCGTCTACTGCCATTTCGGAACTGACTCCGCTTGAAATAGTATTGAATTCTGCATGCGGGAATTGATTTTCCAGAAGTCCGTCAAGGATTTCCGGCCATTCTGTAACTAATATTTGTGAATCCCCCATACAGACAACTGTCTGGAATGCTTCAGGCCTTACAGTGAAAACAGGGTTTTTAAGTTCAACCTTCATATTGTCATCCTTAATCGAAAACTCTGATTTTATCTCGTCTTCAAAAGTCAGGTATTTGGCAATATATATTTTAAATGAGACATCTTTTGTCTTGCCGATTTCTAATCTATCGATTAAAAATTCCAGGATTGTACTGTCGTTATTGATCTTAATCTCAGCTCCAGATGCTGTCCCTGGTATGTACCCGGTACTTGCCGGTATAGGACAGGTTAAAACAATATTACGGCCGTTTTTCATTCCACTATTTTTTATCCTTATCCTGTATTCGATTATATCTTCAGCCCATATATCTCCACCATTAAGATCTGAGACTTTAATTTCTGAAAACGAATAATCTGGTATTGCATCAATAACGCCTCTTAGAAAAATCTCCCTGGCTGCGCTGTCTCCTTCCACTATCAGTAGCCTGTTTTCAAATTTTTCCAGGTCCCTGGAGTCTTCCGGAACCTGTGCAGAAAATTTCAACACTTTGACTTCACCTGCTTTAAACCCATTATAGGTCCAGGTGATTTTTTTGCTGAAAGGGTCATAGCTTGCGCCTGGATCAGGGCCGTATTTTATGTTTATAAATTTTACAGGGAGATTATCTATTATACTGAAGTTATCCATCGCTGAGCTTGAATTATTTTTTATGTAAATCTCAAAATATATTTCATCGCCGGCAGTTGCATGTTCCACAAGTTCAAACAAATCCGGGCCCGTGTTTTTATCAAGCTTGAAATATTTTCCGCTGTCATTGCTCCTGGCCACTATTTTTTCTACAGACAGAAAATTTTTTAATCCTGTCATGACAGGGCCGCTGCTCTGTTGTTTGATTTCCGGGGTTTCTGCTGAAGATCCAATAAAAAAAGATCCATCGCTTAAAATCCCGGGTTTAAAAAAAAAGATTATCCCGAAATACAATAAAATGCTTAAAGCAATAATTGCAGACAGGCAGGAAACCATAATCCAGGTTTTGCTGCCTTTACTTTTTTTATTATTTAATCCTGATTTCATTTCAGTCTTCCCTTTTCCTCTTTATTCATCCATTCCAGGATTTAAAGCACTATTATATTCCTAATAATCTGTCTTTTCCACCTGCGATAATTTGCGAAGGTAAAGTAAATGCCCTGTTTAAAATTTTTTTGAAAATTATTATTTATTTGGCGTATACTTATGTAAAATTTTTAAATAAGTATAATTTCCAAAATCATAAAGGCTGGAAGGGAACAAGGTATGAAAATCGGCATTATGCTGAGGCATTTAAATGAATTGGGAGGAGTTGTAGTTTACACCAGGAACATCATTGAAAACCTGCTTGAGATCGATCAGGAAAACGAATATGTCTTCTTTTATAATAATCATTCTTTAAGCGGCAATTATACAAAATATAAAAATGTCAATGAAGTGGTCATAGAGAAAAAAAACAAGTTTCTCTGGGACCAGTATTACATACCCAAAGTTTTAAAATCAGAAAAAATCGATGTGGTTTTTAATCCTAAATTATCCGTTCCATTATTTTCTCCTGCAAAAAAAGTATTAACCATGCATGGGCTGGAACAGTTTGCCTGCCCTTATTTATTTAAATTTTTTGACAATCTCTATATCCATATAATGATGCCATTATATTGCAGAAAGGCAGCGGCTGTCATTGTCATGTCCAATATTGGCAGGAAGGACCTGATAAAATATCTTCATGTAAAAAGCAATAAAATTGAAGTCATATATGAATCTTACCATGAAAGATTTAAACCTATAGAAAACCAGCAGGACATGCTGGCGATAAAAAATAAATATAATCTACCCGATAAATTTTTGCTTTTTGTAGGCGGTCTGACACCACTTAAAAATTTTGGAAATATTCTCAGGGCATTCAATATAGTAAGGAAAAAAGTCCCCATAAAATTAGTTGTTTGCGGGTTCAATAGATGGAAATATGCTCATGACATAGAATTAATAAAGAAGCTTAAATTGAAAAATGATATTATAACCTTAGGGTTTGTACCAGATGAGGACCTGCCCTATCTTTATAACCTGGCTCAATGCTTTGTATTCCCTTCTTTATATGAAGGTTTTGGCATACCTGTACTGGAAGCGCAAGCCTGCGGTTGTCCGGTTGTCAGCACAAAAACAGGGGCAACCCCTGAAGTTAGCGGAAGAGCTGCATTGCTGGTAAATCCAAAAAAACATAGAGCGCTAGCGCATGCTTTATATGATGTTTTAACAGATGAAGACCTCAAAAGGAAGCTAATAAAAGCAGGCCTTGAAAATGCAAAAAAATTCAGCTGGAAGCTTACTGCTGAAAAAACTTTACAATTATTTAAAAAATTATCTTAAGCTTTATTTCCTTCAAATTATGAGACACAGTTTTATGTCATATCTCCATAGAGTTATCGATTTTATAAAACGTAATAAACGCATAATCATTTTTATCCTCCAGATTACAGTAAGTATTGTGCTGATAATCTTCCTTCTTCGACTGATAAACGTTACGGATATGCTGTTCTTGCTTAAGAATATAAATATATATTTTTTTATAATTCTTTTGGCCCTAAATACTTTTGACAGATTCTTCATGGCTTATAAATGGCATCTTCTGCTAAAGGTAAAAGATAACAGCATCTCTTTCTTCTCTGTAATAAAAACCTATTATATAGGCACATTAATAGGATTTTTCCTTC
>CAYGYY010000124.1:0-4478 GCA_964354265.1 uncultured Actinomycetota bacterium | reverse complement strand
ATGACCTGCTCTATGTTGCCAAAGAAAAAGGCAAGAACAGAGTAGAACATTGAAAATAAAAATAATAATTGAAATCCTTGATTTAAGTTATTTCAAGAAGAATTCAGGGTAAAATCTTTTTAAATTTTCTTTAGTAACAACAGACGTATAACCGACAAAATCACTTGGAACCGGTAATCCTTCAAGGTAATCTATTGCAAATGGAATAGCAATTGTGCCATATTTTTCAGGAAAAGCATTTACTACAGCCTTATATGCGCTGTTGGGCTTTATTATTTCCTCAAACTCCTCTTTAGCGCCTCCAAGGCCACATATAACCGCATCTTCTTCCCGTCCTAGTTTTCTTAGTGCTGATAATGCGCCAAGAGTAGGGTAAGTATGGATGCCTGCAACTAATATATTATGAGAATCTGGGTGATTTTTTAACCAATCAAGCATTTTTTTACGTGCATTCTCAAATTTACCTAGATTTAATCTTACTATTGTTATATTTTCCTTTTTTATATCTGAAACAGTTTTAACTCCATTAGTTGCTCCCTCTCTTCGAAGTACTGATATATTTGGTGTTCCTACCTGGTCAAAATAAATGAAGTCTATTTTATTAGGACTCCATTTATTGCTAATAGCATAATTCCCAAGCCATTCTCCTGCAAGGAAGTTACCAGTATAATCGTTAACATGAAAATATGGGAAGTTAGGTATATCAATATCGACTGAACATGCGGGGACTTTTTCTTCCTCAAGCATTGCAGAAATTTTTTCATTTGCTTCTGTATAAAATTGTGCATTTATAAAGAAATCCAGTTCACCACTTCTATGCATTTCAATTACTTTTTCAGCATTTTTTATAGCCGTATCGTAATCAAGATTATTATTTAATACAAAAGCATTACATCCCATTGCTTTGGCAACATCAACCATACTTTGCTCCACAAGGTGGTGATACCACCAATAGCCTTTAGCAAGTGAACCATAGGCTATTGTATATTCGTGCTTTGCTGGCCTTATTACCGGTTTCCAGTCTTTTTGCTTAATAACTCCGACTTGGGGTTGCATAAATCTCACAATATTGCGTGTAGGTCTATTACTGGAGTCAGTTTTTGTTATCCTTGATATCAGGTTGTTCTCAGCAATAAGAGTGCCAACGCCTCTTGTTCTTTTAATTTCTCCCTTTAGTTCAAGTTCTCTTAGGGCAGTTCTTACTGTTATCCTGCTAACACTTAACATTAAGCTTAATTCTTCCTCATTGGGAAGCTTTTCTCCGGGTTTAAGCTCTCTATTTTTTATTTTGCCTAAAAGGAATTCATATATCTGAACGTGATATGGGGCTTTATTATCATTTTTTTCTGGTTTAAATTCGTTAAATTTTATTGGCATTTAAAGAAATTAAAAAATAAGTTTAATAATTAAATTTATATTTTCATGAGCAATAAATATATTAAATATCCAATACATTAAATATCCCGATATTGCTTTTTTAATAATTCTAGCTTAAAGATTCAATAAAATACAGGGAAAAATCTAATTAGTTATAACTAATATATGTTATAACTAATAAAAATATTTTATTATTTATTGACATAAAATATCAAATAGTTATAACATATATAATCAATGATCTTAATTTCTTCTGAAATAAATAAATTATAAATTTTTCTTATTATAAAAATTATAAATCTAAATAACTGGAGTTTATATGAATTCAAGAGAAAGAGTTCTAACAGCATTAAAAGGCGGCATCCCTGACAGAGTCCCAATTCTAGAACTTGCTATTGACAATGCAATAATACAGAAAATTATGCCAGGGGCCACCTGGTTGGATTTTTATGAAAATTTTGATATCGATGGAGTTACTGTTTTTTATGATATTGAATATACAGATGTAGGGCCGGACTTGAAAAGAGATTATTTTGGAGTTACAAGAAATTTCAAGGATATGCAGGGTTTTTTCCCAACTCCTATTGAACCGCTTATAAAACCTGAAATGGATGCAATGAAATTTCTGGATACATATAAAATGCCCAATCCTAAAGATCCTAAAAACCTTTCTTCGCTGCGCGATGCAATCAAAAGGCTTAAAGGCAAAAAAGCCATCATATTCTTAATGCATAGTTCACTTATTTATCCTATTTTTATCCGTGGTTTTGAGAATTATATGATGGACTACTACACAAATCCAGAATTTGCAAAAAGACTATCGGATATTTTGACTGATTTTTTTGTAGAAATGACTAAAGAAGCAATTGCGCTTGGAGCAGATGCAGTTGTAGAAGCTGAGGATTATAGTGGCACTAGGGGTCTATGGATGTCAGTGGATATGTTAAGTAAATTCGTTATACCTGGACTGAGAAAGGTAATTAAAGTAGTTAAAGATGCAAATATACCATTTATAAAACATTGTGATGGAGATCTGTGGCCAATAATGGATCTGCTTGTAAATGAAGGTATTGATTGCCTGAATCCTATAGAACCAGATGCAGGTATGGATATCGGGGAAGTCAAGAAAATGTATGGTAACAGGATATCCCTGTGGGGAAATATAGATTGTGCAAATCTGCTCACTTTTAAAAAACCTGAAGATGTTATAAATGCAACAAAAGAATGTATAAAAAAAGCAAGCTATGGAGGCGGTCACATTCTTTCTTCCAGCAATACAATTCATTCAGCTGTACCAATTGAAAATTTTATGGCAATGATAAATACAGCCAGGGAATATGGCAAATATCCAATGTAATTTTAATTCAGGAGAATTATTAAATTTATCAGGTCCCTCTAAAAGTAAATAGTTTTCAAATATTAATTTATAAAACTAAAATATTTTTTATTAAGTGATTTTCTAGTCAGGTGAAAGGAATAAAATGAATACACGAGAACGTTTTAAAAGCATTTGCAAGTTCGAGCGACCAAATGACTTCTTTACTTTTGGACTTTTCTGCTGGAATGAGACCTATGACAGATGGATTAAAGAAGGAATGCCAGTTAAGAATATGGATAATGTCAAAGAAGTCAATATATATTTTCTGGGCCATGAGATGCAAAATGAAATAATTGTTCCTAACGGAGCAATACAGGGTCTTGGCAAAAATATGAATCCCCCGTGGGCGCCTCCTCTAGTTCCATTATTTGATATTGAAGTTTTAAAAGATGACGGGGAACATATTGAGCTTATTGAAAAAGACGGAAGTTATGTCAGGCGCAGAAAAGGCGATTTTGAGTCTATGCCCCAATACATAAGGTATCCAGTAACAGACTGGAAAAGCTGGGAAGCTTATAAAAAAAGACTGGATCCTATGACTCCGGAGAGGTTTCCTGAGGGTTGGGACATTATGAGTGATTCAAATATGTCATGGCCTATAAAACCGGAACATACCGGGAAAAAATGGGAAGAAAGAGATTTTGCATTGGGCATGTTTGCATATTCGTTATGTGGAATGCCAAGGAATTATTTAGGTCTTGAAAATTTTTCATATGCAATATTTGAAGATATAAAGTTAGTGGAGGATATGCTGGATTGGCAGAACTATTTTGCATATGAACTATTAAAAAAGGTGTTTGCCACCGGTTTAAAACTCGAATGGGTTTGGGTATGGGAAGACATTTGCTTCAACAAAGGTCCACTGATTTCGCCAAAATTCTTTAAAGAATTTTTATCCCCCAGATACAAAAAAATTACTGAACTTCTCCACAGCAATGGGGTGGATGCGATAATAGTTGACAGTGACGGAAATCTTGATGAGCTGATGCCTCTTTGGATAGATGTAGGTATAAATGCCACATATCCACTTGAATGCGCATCAGGTATGGATGCCAGGGCATACAGGAAAAAATTTGGTAAAAATTTGATACTTTTTGGAAATATTGATAAAAAAGCTCTTGCTTCAGGTAAAGCAGCTATAGACGGTGAGATTGTAAAGTCAAAAGAACTAATGGCACAGGGGGGATTTTTCCCTGGTTGTGACCATCATGTACCGCCTGAAGTATCATTTGAAAATATGAAATATTGCTTTAATGAACTATATAAGCTAAGTGATTATCCGGAGTTACGTAAAACTATAGTATAAATTTAGATATATTAATTACCCTAAAGAATAAGGAAGGAGGTAGATGAAAAGTTTAATCTTCTTTAATGCATTAAAAATAACAAACCAAAAAGGAGGAAAAAGTAATGAGTAAAGTAAAGGGATTTCTGATCCTGAGTATCGTTGTTGTTATTATAGCAGCGATGGCAATAATACCCGGATGCAAAGCTGAAACTGCAGCAGAAACCACTGCAGCAGCTGAAACAACAGCAGCACCTGCTGAAACAACTGCAGCAGAAACCACTGCAGCAGCTGAAACCACTGCAGAGGCAAAAACATTTGTAATTGGTTATGCCTCAATGGGTGATGTAAACCCATTCCATGCTATAGTTACTGAGGGCTTTAAAAAAGAAACTGCGGCAAGGGGTTATGAGCTCATAGCGGTGGATAATAACTGGA
>CAYGYY010000123.1:0-4487 GCA_964354265.1 uncultured Actinomycetota bacterium | reverse complement strand
CTTCAGTATCTTTTATATCATCTTCAATCTTTTCTTCATCTGATGGAGCAGCTTTTGATTTTATTTCCTTTCTACCCTCTTCAGCTAAAGCATCCTGGGAAGCTTCTATTTTTTCACTGCTTTCTTCCTTTGCCTTTTTTTCTTCACCAAGCTCCGGATATTCAACCTGTCTCACACTGAAAGCCATTCTTCTTTTATCAAAATCAATATCTATAATCCTTACAGAAATCTCGTCCCCTATCTTGGCAATGTCACTGGGTCTTTTAACCGGGTCTATAGATAGTTCGGATATATGAACAAGACCTTCCATTCCAGGTTCTATCAAGACAAACAAACCAAATTTTACAATTCTTGTTACTTTACCCTGAACAACATCTTTGTTTTTAAATTGCTTGATCTTTTCAAGCCACGGGTCTTTCTGGGTTTGCTTTAAACCTAGCGATAGCCTCTGTTTATCCCTATCGATATCAAGCACTTCTACGCTGACAGGGTCATTCACCTGTACAACTTCTGAAGGATGCTTAACATGGTTCCATGAAAGCTCTGAAATATGAATTAGTCCGTCTATTCCATCCACATCAACGAAAGCTCCGAAATCAGCGATGCTTGTTATCACTCCATTTTTTATCTGGCCTACTTCTATATTGTCAAGCGCAGCTTTTCTTTGCTCTTTTCTTTCACCCTCGATGATCGCCTTTCTCGAAAGCACGACATTATTCCTATTCCTGTCAACTTCTATTATCTTGCAAAGACATTTTTCACCGATATATGCGTTAAGTTCTTTTGTCTTCCTTACATCTATAAGTGATGCAGGCAGGAACCCTCTAAGACCGATGTCCAGGATTAGGCCCCCCTTCACGCATTCTATCACTTCACCTTCAACGGTCTCCCCGTTTCTGTAAATTTCCTCTACCCTGTCAAAACTTCTCTCTACTTCAGCTCTTTTCTTCGAAAGTATGAGTCTGCCGTCCTGGTCCTCCTTTTGAAGGACCATTATGTCTATGATCTCTTCGATGCTTAAAACTTCATCAGGCCTGACATTGTTCCTTATTGAAAGCTCTACCATCGGAATCACGCCTTCAGATTTGTATCCGACATCTATCAGTACCTCATCCTTGTCGATTTTCACCACTTTCCCTTTTAAAATGTCACCTTCATTAAAGCTGATAATGGTTACGTCATAGTTTGGAATCAATTCCCCATTATCATTCTTTATCATGTAGTTTTCGTCCGTTAACTTGCTAAAATTGTTGTCTTTAATCATTATTAAAAAAATCACCCTCCATTTTTCAAATCAAAACCAAAAAAGGATAGCATGTATAAAATTTTTTATCAATATTTCCAAAAAAATATTATTGATTTATTAATCCAAGTGTATTGGGCTTATAGCAACTCGAAAATAAGATATTATGACTGGAGATTCTTTATCTATATTTCCACACTATATGTACCAGTTTTTGCCTGATTTTAAATCTACTTTTAATGCAGCCTTGAGTTTTACACAATTCTCCATAGAATCCGTTACCACCGCCTTTACAGCATCAAGGTCGTGCTGCTTTAACTCCAGCACTATCTCATCATGAACATGAAGTATTATATTGCTGTCAAGTCCTGCAGTTTTAAGGTTTTTATATAGCATTACTGTTGCCAGTTTCATTATATCAGCTGCACTTCCCTGTATTGGTGTGTTTACTGCCAGCCTCTCCCCCAGGCTGCGCAGGTTCGCATTAGTGCTGGCCAGTTCTTTTATGTATCTTTTCCTTCCAAACATTGTAGTTGTAAAACCTGTCCTGTATGCTGACTCTATCAATTGGCCCAGGAATTGTTTTACCCCGGGATATCTCGTAAAATAAAGCCTTATATACTCCCTGGCCTCTTCTTCTGAAATAGCAAGCCTGCTTTTCAACCCGAATTCAGTCATACCATAGATTATCCCGAAATTTATTGCTTTTGCCTTCCTCCTGAGGTTTTCATCAATATCGCTATAGTCTAATCCAAATATCTCTGATGCTGTCCGTGAATGTATGTCCTGACCAGAATTAAACGCTGAAATAAGATCAATATCACCTGACAGATGCGCCAGTATCCTTAGCTCAATCTGCGAATAATCTGCTGAAAGCAAAATATCATATCCTGCGCCAGGAATGAATGCTTTCCTTATCTTCCGTCCAAGTTCTGTCCTTACAGGTATATTCTGCAGGTTTGGATTATTTGAACTTATCCTCCCGGTAGTAGTGCCAAGCTGGTTGTATGTTGTATGTACTCTATTGTCTGAGTGGTCAATAAGTGTGGGAAGGACATCCAGGTAAGTATTTTTCAACTTCACTTTTTCTCTGTAATCAAGTATTTTCCCGATTACAGGATGCGAGTCATAAATTGCAAACAATGTTGCTGCATCCGTAGAAAAACCTGTCTTTGTTTTTTTTGTTGCAGAAAGATTCAGTTTTTTGTATAAGATATCTGCAAGTTGCTGGGTAGAGTTAATGTTGAATTCAGAATTGCAAAGGCTGAATATGTCGCTTGTAAGTGCTTTTATATCCAGCTCATACTGCTTAATAAGCTCATTTAAATATTCCCGGTCAATATTTACTCCTGTAAATTCTATAAATGCAAGGACTTTTACAAGCGGCGCCTCAATATCCTCATAAAGCTGCTTAAATCCTTCTACCTTTATCTTCTCACTTAAGAGACTGCCGATACCTGGGAAAAGAATCATTTGCATAAAAGAATTTTGATTAATTTTAATAAAATCCGCATAATCTTCGATAGTTTCCATGATGGGAGTTTTTCCTTCTTCAAAACTGAAAAACATTTGTTTTTCTTCAGTAGGGGGGGTCATTTTGGCTGGCCCACTTCTCTTTTCATTATAATCTTTATTATCCTTATCATGGATAGCAAAATCATATTTTTCTGCTTCAGAATCAATATCTATGCCCTGCATGTTTCCTGCAATATCGGCAAAGGCCACATCGGGCTTTACAGGATTTAATAGAAGGTAGAGGATCTTTAAATCAGTGATTGGCGCATTTATCTCTATCTTATATCTCATAAGCGTCTTGCAGGTTTGCTTTAAATCAAAACCCACTATATTTACTTCAGGATTATCAAATATTTCTAAAAGTTTCTGCCTTATCAGAGGCTTCAAAAGCGAATTGCTGTCAAAAAGGCAAAAAGAATCCCTGCCATCACCTATTATGATTTTATCCTGGCATAAGCCAAAATCACCATTGTCCGAAGGCATATTTTTTTGAGAACCAGCTGGGCAGGTAACCCCTGAAAGATATAATTTCTTATCCCCTGGCTCTTCTGCATCCAGGTACTTCTGCAGACTAAGATAAATGTTTTTTCTCTGTTTATTCTTTTCCGGTAATACCCCTGGACTGGTATGCTCAGGGATGCCAGCCTCATCTTTTCCCGCAGATATGTACAGGCCGGCTATGTCTTTTGCCCTTTTCTTTAATGTATTGAACTCCAGGGAACTGAAAATATTTTCAACTTTTTCATATTCAAAGGCACTTACTCCAGGGCCAAGGAGGTCTTCCATGTTAAGCTCAAGATCATCTTTAAGTTCTGTCAGCGTCCTGCTTTTTCTTGCATTTTCTTCATTTACGGTAAGCAGTTTTTTTAGTTTTTCATTTTCTATGGCATCTATGTTTTCATATATTGATTCAAGGCTGCCGAACCTGCTTACAAGCTCAAGGGCTGTTTTAGGCCCGATGCCCTGAACTCCAGGAATGTTATCTGAAGAATCCCCCATCAGGGCAAGCAGATCTTTAATTTTTGAAGGCTCTATCCCAAATCTTTCAATTACTTTGCTGCTGTCATATAAGATCGTATCAGTAATGCCTTTTTTTATTGATATAACCTTTACCCGTTCAGATACAAGCTGGAGTATATCCTTGTCGCTTGATAATATTATTATATCGCTGTTTAAATCCTCTGTTTTTTTTGTTATTGAAGCAATAATATCATCTGCTTCAAATCCCGGCGCCTCAATTGTCCTGATATTGAAGGCTTCCATTACTTCCCTGATAAGCAGCATTTGTTCAGATAGCTCGGAAGGCATTTTTTTGCGCTGCGCCTTATATTCTTTAAACAATTCATGCCTGAAGGTCGGCCATTTGCTGTCAAATGCGCATATTATTATATCCGGGCGCTGCTCTTCTATGAGCTTTAAAATCATAGCAGTAAAACCATAAACTGCATTTGTTATTGTACCTGTAGAAGTAGAAATGGCAGCAGGAAGAGCATAAAATGCACGGTATGCAACATTGTTGCTGTCTACAAGTATTATCTTTTTTTCTGAACTCATTTTTATTCTTCTTAGATGTCCCCGATTACTGTTCTGCTTTGTTGTTCTTGATTATAAAAAAGTTTAATTGTATTATTTCAAATGTGCCGAAGTGGCGGAACTGGCAGACGCGCTGGACTCAAAATCCAGTGGGCCGCAAGGCTCGTGTCGGTTCGACCCCGACCTTCGGCACCAC
>CAYGYY010000122.1:0-4522 GCA_964354265.1 uncultured Actinomycetota bacterium | reverse complement strand
TTTTATTTGGAAAGTTATTCGACTCAGAAAAGCGTAGATCCTGTAGAAACTACACTGTACTCAAAAGGAATCCATTCATTTACAAATTTCTGTGAATATAAGACTTATTATCCAAAACCGGGATGGGCGGAACAAAATACTGATGGATGGTTAGCTGCTGTTGGAAAACTTATAAAACAAGGTCTGGTCGATTATAATATTAAAGCTAACCAGATAATCTCAGTTGGTCTAAGTGGGGTAACTCACAGCCCTGTTCTTCTTGATAAAAATAATAAGGTAATGGCAAATGTTATACATATTACAGACAGTAGAAGTGTCAGTCAGAGCGAAGAACTAAAAGAATATAATAATTTATTTCTTAAAACCTGTTATAACCAGGTAAGCCCGATGTGGACAATTTCAATGCTAAAATGGATTTCTGAAAAAGAACCAGCGGTATGGAAAAATATTAAAAAAATAATATTTCCAAAGGATTATATAAGGTTTATGCTAACAGGAAATATATCAACCGATGAAGTGGAAGCAGAGGGGACGCTATTATATAATCCTTTAATTAAAGGATGGGCAGATGAATTTATTTCATTAATTCAATTGGATAAAAAGCTTCTCCCTGATATTTTTAAGCCGCTTGATAATGCAGGCAAGGTCACAAAAACCGGATCAAATTGGTCTGGCCTTGCAGTAGGAACACCAGTAATTACAGGTACCACAGACACACTATGTGAAATATTTGCAGCAGGAAATCTACAAGTAGGTAACTGTACAATAAAGCTTGCAACTTTTGGAAGGATTTGTGTTTTGGAAGATAAACCTTTTGCAGGTGAAGGGCTTATTACTTATTCATACATAATCCCTGGCCTGTGGTACCCTGGTACAGGAACCAAATCATTTGCATCATCGTTTAGATGGTTGAAGGAAGAATTTTATATGGATAACACAAAAAAAAGTTATGCGAGTTTTGAAGAAGTAGATAAAGATGCACAAAATATAAATCCGGGAAGTGATGGCCTTATTTTTCACCCGTATCTTCTAGGAGAAGGTTCGCCGTACAATGACCCGAAATTAAGAGGTGATTTCCTGGGTATCACACTTCATCATAAAAGATCACATTTTGCGCGGGCTGTACTTGAAGGAACATCTTTTTCATTACTTGACAACATAGGATTTATAAAGGAAAAAGGAATGATATTAGAAGGTGAAGTAAAGTTTATTGGTGGAGGCAGTAAGAGTATACTATGGACCCAGATACTTTCAGATATACTGGGATTAAATGCAGTTGTACCAGGAAACACCGATGCTTCATTTGGTGCAGCGATGCTTGCAGGTGTAGCTGCTGGTGTTTTTTTATCTCTGGAAGATGCAGCTAAAAAAAATCAAAAGATTATAAGAGATATAAATTTTAACAGTCATAATAACAAAATTTATAATGAAATATTCAGGATTTATAAAAAATCTAAAAAAGTATTGAGTGCTATAAACCATAAAATTTCGGATTTACAATACACTTAAAAAATTTTAACTAAAATATTATTAAATTTTTTATTATATAAATAATATATTAATTACTACTTTTTTATATAAATTAACTGATTAAATTTTTATAAACAGGTAATTGAAAAATATGCTTGAAAGAAGATTTATATGAAGTATAAAAAAAATACCTATCTTTACCATATGATACTCCACGAATTGAAGGACATCGTCGGAGAAGAAAATATTTCAGTATCTCTGGCAGACAAAGCAGTATATTCAGTGGATTACTATTGGATCTCGGAATTATGGTATGAAAAAGGGGTTGAAAGTATAGAGCCTGATTTTATAGTTTATCCTGAAAATCCAGAAGAGATATCCAGAATAATAATACTTGCAAATGAATACAAAATACCAGTTACTGCCTGGGGTGGTGGAGGCGGCTCCCAGGGTGGCGCACTTCCTGTATGTAATGGGATAATCGTTGATATGAAGAGGATGAATAAAATCATCGATATTGATTTTGATTCAATGACTGTTGAAGTAGAAACAGGAATAATCATGCAGCACCTTGAGGACCAACTTGAGAAATTTGGAGTTTCCACAATGCACCTTCCCGCATCTGCATTTTGTTCGACTATTGGTGGTTTTATTGCTCATCGTGGTACAGGGGTATTATCTAACAAATATGGGAAAATGGAGGATATGATTGTTTCAATGGAAATTGTGCTTCCTGATGGGGAAATAATAAAGACACTTTCTGTGCCAAAGACTGCCAGCGGGATAGATCTTAACTGGTTTTTTATTGGTTCAGAAGGAACTTTAGGTATCATAACAAAGGTAAAGCTCATTATCCACAAATTACCTGAAATAAGAAATTTTCAAGCTTTTCTTTTTAAAGACCTGTCAAAAGGACTTGAGACAGGAAAAGCTATAATGCATGAAGGTTTAAACCCATGTGTTATAAGGCTTTATGATGAAGCGGAGACAAAAAGCCTTATTAAAAGAGTCCTGGGCATTGACAGACAGGGTATATATCTTGTCTATGCTTTTGATGGAAAGGAAAAAATAGTAAATCTTCAACATGCCTATGCAAAAGAAATCGCAGTAAAAATCGGCGGTGAAGACCTAGGCGGTGAGATGGGCAAGGAGTGGTGGTTTCATAGATATAAATTTTTCTTTCCTCCATATGTTTTTTCACTTCCTCAGGCATTTGGAACCTGTGATACAGTAGCTTCGTATAGAGATATTGAAAAAATATATAATGCTATGAAAGAATCAGTAGAAAATGGATATCCACAGGCAAGGTTTATCGGACATTTTTCTCACTGGTTTATGTGGGGTTGTATGCTTTATGCAAGGTTTATTATTGACAGTCCCCCCGATGACCCTGGTGAGGCTCTTCACCTTTACAACAGCATATGGGATGATGTAATGAGGGCAGCACTTTTAAATAATGGGGTTCTAAATGAGCATCATGGCATAGGAATAAAAATTGGAAGACTCATGAAAGAGCAATATAAAAACTCATTTAAACTTATCAGGGATTTGAAAAAACAACTTGATCCCAACAATATCATGAATCCTGGTAAAATGGGGCTAGGGTTTTAATTTTTAACTTACAGGTCTTTTTAATTGCAATAAATACTTTATTAATATCGGGATACATGGAATAAGGATATATTATATGGAAATAGAAAAAAATTACTCAATATTAAAATCCTGCAGATTTTGTCCCATGTGTAAGCATTTATGTCCTTCAGGAAACCTTTCTTTTCATGAAAGTGACTATCCAAGAGGCAGGGGTCTTATCTTATATAGTGTTTACAGGGGTGAAAATTATAATGACGGTTATATAAATGCTTTATATAATTGTACCATGTGTGGAAGTTGTCTAGCCGGTTGCGAAGGTGGATTTGACTTACCCGAGTTATTAAGATCAGCAAGAATAGATATTGTATCACAAAGAATTGAACCCAATACCGTGAAAGAGCTAAAAAATAATCTTCTTAAAAAAGATAATATATATGGTTTGGATTATAGGGATTCTTTTACCTACAAAAACGAAAGACTAAGCACTCCAGGCAGCGAAATAGTCTATATTGCAGGTCATAGTGTAAACTTTAAACATTTTGAAATAGCACAGGCTTCATTAGATTTTCTTAAAAAAGCAGGATTAAAGTTTTCCATTATTTCCAAAGAACCTGATTGCGGTAAAGTCTTATCTTTGCTTGGCTATATAAATGAAGCTAAAGAAACATCTTTAAAATTTTCAAAAAAGATTAATTCCATGAAAAGTAAAAAATTGGTAACTTCAGATCCTCTAGTCCTTGACTGTATTTTAAATGATTTTAAATCATTCGGAGCAGAAATTAATTCTGACATTGAGATAATGCATTTTTCTGATTTAGCCAATAGTATTTTTAAAAATCTGCCATTTTCATTTAAAGAGTATAAAAAGAAAATAACTATTGCCGATAGTGAGTTTCTTTGTAAAAAAAATAATAAATGTGAGAATGTAAGAAATTTGATTAAGAAAATAGCGCCTCATAGCTTTACCGAACTTTTTAGAAATAAAAAAGAAGCCTATATTACAGGGGAAGCGGCTTTTTACCAAAATAACAACTTGTTTAATAATGGAAAAGAACTTGTAAAAAAGATTATTAATGATGCTGTAACACTTAAGATTAAAACAATAATAACTTTATCAGGTACTGCTAAAGAGAATTTAACTGATGCAATAAAACAGGATATTGAAGTAATAGATATTTCAGAATTTTTAATAAATAGGTAGTAATGCATAAAAAAAATATTTAAAAATAGATATAGCTCACAAAAATATCTAGTTTACAGTGCTAAAAAAACTCCTTATATTAAATTAATAATATTCTATATTTTTTTATTTTTTTAAATAATCTTGGGGGCAGTCCTATAAACCAGGAATTTGCTGACTCCGGAGATGAATACAAGGCTTGCAGAAAGGGTTCCCATAGGGCGATAGGCCTGCCCTCAGATGTAGCAAACGTGGCGCTTTTTTTAGCCTCTGATGAAT